>CAYMTD010000033.1:6855-12088 GCA_964393245.1 uncultured Syntrophaceae bacterium | reverse complement strand
CCATCGCCAGCGTGGCCATAGATGCTTGCTTCCACCTCAGCCTTTCTAAAAATCTGCCTCAGGCCCATGATATATCGAGAGAGCAGGCTCGGATGAACGGCTCCATCCTCAATGAAGGCCAGCGGTCTTTTAGGTCCTTTTGCCTTATTGAGAATGGGGCCGGAGATGCTTCTGACCTTTTCAAACATGGCCGTTTCTTCTTCATTCCTGGCCACTTTTATCGATGTGGCCAATTTTCCCTGCTGGACCAGAAGCCTCTCGGCTTCGATAAACTTGTGCGGAAGCCTGTCTCGGTCCCCTTCCTCGAATTCAACAAAGAGGAGGGCCTCAGTCCGTTCAGGAAGATACGGCCTCATCTCTACCTTCTGCTTTCGGGCAAGGTCGATGATCTGCCGTTCAATAATCTCCAGCATGGAGGGAGAGAGCTCAAGGAGTTTCTGTGTGGCCGTGCCCACATGGTCCAGACTGTCAAAATAGATGAGGCCTCCCCGTGCCTTTCCAGGGAGGGGGAGGAGACGGAGCTTAGCCCCGGTGATGATTCCCAGGGTTCCCTCTGATCCCACAAAGAGGGAGGTGAGGTCTAAGCATTCATGCGCCTCCAGTCGCCAGAGATCATAACCTGAAGAATTTTTCAGGGTGAAAGGCTTTTCCTCCTCCATAGGTTTGCGGTACTGTTGGAGCAGGCCAGGCATGGTCCTATAGATTCTCTCCTCGAGAGTTTCTGGATCTTTCGATTCTCGTCTTCCCAAGGGGACGGGGCGTGTGGTCATCACTTCACCATCAGACAGGACCACCTCTAATGAAAGAACATAATCGCGGGTGGCTCCATATTTAACCGCATGGGGACCACTCGAATTATTGGCGATCATTCCGCCCAGTGTACAATATTCCTTCGTCGAGGGATCGATGGGAAAGAAAAGCTTGTGAGGTTTTAGAAACTTGTTCAGGGAATCGAGGATCATCCCGGGTTGAACTCGAACCCATTGTTCCTTGGGCTCGAATTCCAGGATCCGGTTCATGTACTTAGAAAAGTCGACAAGGATGCCGTCTCCCAGCTCATTGCCAGTGCGACTCGTTCCACCACCCCTTGGGATGAGGGGGATTCCCCTCTCAGCGGCATATTTCACCAAGTGAATAACATCTGTCTCATGTTTCGGCTTTACAATACCCAGAGGTTTGATTCGGTAGATGGAGGCAGCACTGCTATAAATGGTTCGGCTTATTTCGTCTAAAACCACTTCTCCTTCGATCAACCTTTGGAGATCTCTCTTTAAGGATTCCATCTCTTTGTCCGCAGTAGAAGAGGTAGAAGCATTTGGAAAGGGTAATCATTCCCTGGTAAACTTTTCGCCTTTTCTCACTTTGTCCAGCAGGATCTCAGCACGCGCAGGATTGAAGACGCCGCACTCGCAACATTTGGCCATGATCCTTGCAGCCTTCTTTGGGGTGAGGCGCCGAAGTTTCACATATTCAATCATTTTTCGGATAAGGTTAAAAGAGACCATGCCGTGGCCGCACATGGTGTTAAATTCCAAGATTTCTCTTTCCGGTAGACGGTCTTTCGCTCCCCAAAAGCCAAGGGACTGTTCGACGCTGTGCCTCTCAAGGCCTGCCTTTCGGCAGCATTGCTGAACTTCTTCGAGAAGACCGCTGATGTTGATGCTGATGCCCAGGTCGGCCCGAATCAACTCCTCGACCACTTTTTGAAGGGTGTCTATGTCTGTGAACACAGCCTCGGCCCCCGAGCCATCCTTCTGTGTTGCAATCAGCTTATCGATATCCATGTCGTCCTGATGGACATTCCCCTGCTCGCTATTGCCCATGTTCACGGGATGATATTTGAAGCAGATTCGCATGAACTCCTGCAGTTTGGGGGCGGATCCTTCGTGAGTAATTCCTTTAGCCGTGGTCGCAAAAATTACATAATCACCCTTCAGGCTTTTCGGGCCTCCTTGTCGATGGAGCGTGTTGGTCATGATTCTTTCTCCTTGAAAAGCGGCCGGCCCAATCCAATATTCGTTTTTCCATTCAGTGAAAGTGGATATCCGGCCTTCCTTACCCATTCTTCATGGGGAATCGTTCCTTCAGGTAGGCATTTCGAAGCCACCCCAACGCTGGTCACCGTGTCGATCTCCCCCTGAATTTTCTCCAAGGCCTGAAGGAATTCTGGGATCCTTTCGAGTTTGATCTTCATTTCGATGATGGCCGAGAGCACTTTTTCATTAAGAATATCCTCCCGCATCTTTCCGGTTTCTACATCGACCATCAACTGGGTCACGGGATTCTCCCTTTCAAAATGGGGTTTGAGTTCGGCGAGGGCCATGGCCACCTTTTCGATATCACGAAAGTAGGCGCCAGTCCCCGGACGACCGACCTCCACAACTAGGCCTGCCTCTCCTCGACAAAGACGTCCTGTCACGTCATTCGTTTTGATCTCCTCGGTGCCCCTTCCGCGAATACCGGTTCCCGGGTGAGTGGTCGTGGGGTCGCTGAACTGGGCCCGGATGCTTCTCGGCCATTTCAACTCCGGTGGGGTAAGGGCGCCTGTGGGACAGACATCGACCTCAGCTAAATAACTTAATCGAAACAGGGAAAGGATTTTTCGAATCGTCCGTACAAACCAAGGGGGATATCCTTCGTCTCGCAACACACGATAACAGGTAAGACATTCCACGCATTCATCCTGGTTGACGACGGACTTTCCGTCTTCATCCAGATAGATGGCTCCCATGGTGCACACCGCGTGGCAGTTACCACAACCAACACATTTCTTCTTATCGATCTCCATTTTGATGCTCCTCGGGACCTGCCTAACGCTTATTTCTAACATAGGGCCTTTCCCATCGCAAGCAAAGAATTGTATCCAAAAAATCCTGCGTTTTGGAATTAAGGAAAAAATGACTCTGTTTGTGCCAGAATGGATCCTGCTCACCTTCTAAATATAACCCTCTGTAATTTTTAACTAATTTCCTAAAAAAAATCTCTTGACATTGTAAAAGAGAAAGTTTAGCATATGGCTGTTAACGAAACAGACAATAAAATTGGATACAATTTTGGCGAAATCTCACGTTCTGAAAATCTCCCAAAAGAATTCCATTCCGGTTAGGAGAAAGGTCTATGAATATTTGAAATCCTCCGTCCTTTCCGGCCGGTTCAATCCAGGGGAAAGACTCACCGAAGAGCACTTAGCTAGTGAGATAGGGGTTAGCCGCACGCCTGTTAGAGAAGCGCTCCATAAGCTCGCATCGGAAGGACTGATCAAATCTCTTAATACGAGAGGGTTCATTGCTTCGGCAGATTCGAGGGATGAAATAGAAGAAATGTTTGATATTCGGGCCAGTTTGGAGGGATATGCACTTAGACTCATATGTGAGACTATTTCTGAAAAGGCCCTTAAACAGCTGGATAGGCTTATCAAGAATGCAGAACATGAGTTAAGTAGAAAAAAGATCGAAGAGGTTTTTAAATGGAATACCAAATTTCATGATACACTCCATAACTTGATTGCAAATAAACCACGATTTCACAGGATGATTGCAGACATGAGAAAATACGTGTTGAGGTATAGAAAGGATACCCTTCATTATCTGGATGGAGCAAGGAGAACCATTGACGGCCACCGGAAAATCATGATGGCGTTGAGATTGAAAGATCCCGATCTCTGCGAAAGGATCATGCGGGAACATATCCGAGAGGCTAAAGAGGATGCCATGCAATCGCTTTTTCCAGAAAAATAGAAAAGGTTCAGTGGTGGAAAAAACAAGAACGAATTGGGTCGGATGATGGTAGATGCAAAAGGAGGTTTTTTATGAAGGTTCGTGATGATCGGTGCATCGGCTGTAAGAGGTGTTTCCCTTATTGTCCTATGGGGAGGATACAGACTCTTCGCCGGCACGAGACGATTCCGGGGAGGGTATATATTGAGATTGACCAGGATAAATGTACCGACTGCGGGATGTGTTATCGTGCAAAGATATGTCCTGTCAATGCTCTCTATCAACCTGCGGAGCCGTGGCCCCGTGAGGTTCGGGCGGTCTTGAGTAATCCTCTTATCGAGTACAAAGGATCTCAAGTTCCAGGCCGTGGGACCGAGGAGATGAAGACCAATGATGTGTCAGGACGGTTTCGTCCCGGAGAGGCGGGGGTTGGTATTGAATTGGGTAGACCAGGAGTCGGGGCATACTTCAGGGATGTTGAGAAAGTAGCCATGGCCTTGTCGCCTCTCGGGTACCAATTTGCAGAAGAAAATCCAGTGACTCAGTTTATGGCAGATAAAAAGACAGGAAAGCTCCGGGATGATGTTCTCAACGAACGGGCCACCTCAGCGATCATCGAGGGGAAATGTAAATTGAAGAATCTTCCTGAGGTGCTGGAGGCCATTAAGAAGGTTGCGGAGGAAGTGGATACGGTCTTTACGGTAGAAATAATTTCAAAGGTTCCCCCGAAGGGAGAAATTCCCATCCTTCCTGTCCTAAAGAGGTTGGGGTATTGGTATTCCATCAACAGTAAAAATAATGTAGGGTTGGGAGTTCCGGCCTTTAAATTCTATGAATAGGGGAAACAGAGGAGAGAAGCAATGACACATAGCTTACATCGAAGAGGTGACAGGGAGAGTCTCAAGGATGATTTTGTGGTGATCGGTTGTCCAGCCACCGGTATCAATAAGAAAGGCTCCGCACCCAAGACGCGAGAGTTTTTGCGCATTGCCTATACACACGGACCCATCAATGAAGGCGATATGAAGACGGGGAATATTTATAATACCACCATTGAGGATATCCTGGATCGCGTGACCGATGGCACCATCGTTCAGGTGACCTATGATAGCCGGGAGAAGGTGGTGGCCTTATTGAAGGAGTTGAAAGAGAAGAGGCCCGGCATCTCCATTACGGTTTCAGGCGTCACCGATATCGTCCAGGAGATGATGGATGAAGCAGGGTTGGGCCGTATCCACACGGTTGAATATTCCATGGGGACATGGGGTCAGACCGAGAAGCTGCCCGATTTTGATGTATTGAAGATCACGACCATGTGCGGCCACGCCATGATTGCCAACGATCTTGTTGGAAAGTTGATCCGGGACATCAAAAAGGGGCATCGGACGCTGGACGAGGTGGCCGTGGAAATGGCCAAATGTTGCACCTGTGGCAATTTTAACCTGACCCGAGGGAAACAGCTATTGAAGGAGATGTTGCCGTTATATGTGATGAACCGGTATTGAATAGTCATCCAT
>CAYMTD010000033.1:5605-6755 GCA_964393245.1 uncultured Syntrophaceae bacterium | reverse complement strand
TCTCCGAAGATATTAGACGTCCCAGGAAAAGATAAAAAGGGCGTAATTGTGATGAGGAATATCGAGCACGCTCAAGAGATCATCCGACGTTTAGAAGAAATCAAGACGGTCTGCGCTTTGGGAGGAGGACTGATTGGCCTGAGGACGGGTTATGCCCTTTCGCTCCGGGGGGTGAAGGTGAAGGTTATTGTCAAATCCAGTCACGTCCTTTCCCAGATGTTAGACAGGGACGCGGCAGAGATGATCGAGGGAACGATGCGCGAGCATGGGATTGATATCCGGACGGGCCGAGATGCCGTTGAGATCATAGGGAAAGAATCAGTTGAGGGGATCATGCTCGATGATGGAGAGCGAATCAATTGCCAACTCGTTGTCATTGGTAAGGGTGTCCAGCCCAATGTCGATTTTATCTCATCGACCCCGATCAAAGTGAACGAAGGGATTATTGCCGATGAGACGATGAGAACGAATGTTCCAGATATCTATGTCGCCGGTGATGTGGCCGAGACCTATGATATTTCGACAGGAAAGATGGGCATCAATGCAATTTGGCCTTGTGCCTTTGAACAGGGTCGTGTGGCTGGTTTGAATATGGCAGGCCGGGAGACCAGGTATGGCGGATCGTTCCGAATGAACTCCCTCGACTTTTATGGATTTCCGGTGATCTCCATGGGTGTCACTCGTCCCGACGGGGATGGATTCGAGCAGCTTCAAAGGAGGACAAAAAATACTTATACGAAAATTGTCCTTAAGGACGGGCGGATAAGAGGGGCCATTCTTGCCGGTCGGATTCAAAAGGCAGGGATTCTGGCAACCCTTTTGAAAAAGAAGGTAGATATATCGAACTATGTCTCTTTTTTGATGAGCGATAGAATCATTTTTTCAGACTTGTTACCGCTCGTGATGGAAAATAAAGAGAAGTTCGTAGAAATTGAATATAGGGAATTGAGCCAAAAACCGACGGTATCAACGGCCTAAGGAGGATCAATAAGATGAAGGTGATTAAGGTGGATCCAGAGAAATGTACGCAATGTCATACCTGCGATCTTTGGTGCGGCATTGAGATAGGTTCTGTGTCCAAGGAACTCAATGATGCCATTCACGAAAACCCCCAACCCGTGCCCCGGGTTCATGTGGAGGGGAACAACTT
>CAYMTD010000033.1:0-5505 GCA_964393245.1 uncultured Syntrophaceae bacterium | reverse complement strand
GATGTATGTCCCACGAAAGCGTTGGTTCTCGAGGAAAGGGAGGAGGGAGCGGCCTGGTATGGGTACGCTCCCAAGCGGAGTTATTGATGTAGCGCAGGGCTTCAGCCCTGCATACCCACTCCGGCAGATGGAAATAAGCAAGCCTAAAGACTTGCCCTACAAATTTATTTGCAGGCTTTATCATGAGAAAGGAGAAGGGAAGATGGATTTCGTACAAAGGAAGACCGCTGATACTGCAGTGGAGCATTTCTTAAAGGAGGCAGCAGAGAAAGAGATTCCATTGGTATGGGATCGCTACGAAGGGTCTCTTCCTCAGTGTGGATTTTGTGAGACAGGATTGAACTGCCGCGATTGTCTGCAGGGGCCCTGCACCAGCCACCCTTTTCGAGATCAGAACAAAGTGGGTATTTGTGGAAAGGACAGAGATATCCTTGGCGTTCATTCTTTCGTCAGACTAGTTGTACAGGGGGTAATGGGTTACTTCGATCAACTGGCCGATTTCGCCAAAGGCATTGAAACGAAGGAAGGTTTACCCAAACGAAAGGATCAGGCGGTAAAGGTTTTAAAGGATTATAAGAACCTGATGGAGAAGGGGAATATGGACAGCATAGGGAAATTTTCCAAGGCCCTCATCGATAGCTGGAAGGCGGCGGGCGTCTACCCGGAAGGGATCGGCAGAGATCTTCTCAAGGTCTCCCAGAAACTGGACGGAGGGATTGGAGAAGTGGAGGATATCCTGCTCTGGGGCTTCAAAGGGGCCCTGGCCGGATGTGCTGCCCAGATGCTCCAGGGAAGGCTGAAGGCTTCGGTGTTCGGGGATACCCCTCCTTCGGATGTGGAGGTCAATCTTGGTGTCATTCAGAAAAATACACCCAATATCGTTTTCTATGGTCATTTTTCCCCCCTCCTGAAACAGAAGATTGCCGAGTCGGCAAAAGGGAGGAAGATTGGAATCGCAGGTATCTGCACAGATATATTTGTTCCTCCCCACAGATTTGCTCCAATAACCAATTACGGCTCCCAGGAAATCCCTCTCATGACAGGGGCTGTGGATCTCATTGTGGCCGGAGATCAGTGTGTCAATCCGTCGTTGGCGGAACTGGCCAAAATCTGGAAGGTGGAGGTCGTTTCCACAGAGGCGCTCAACAGAGGGGACTTGAGTTCTTTTGCAAAGGAGATTGTTGGAAAGGCTCAGGAGGCCTATAAGGCCCGCAGCGAGATATCGAAGGATATTCCTGACACCAAAGAGGCAGCGGTAATGGGATTTTCTCCAAAGAGCATAAACATCGGGAAAGTGCTGGGAGCTATGGCCGATGGGAAAATTAAAGGGGTGGCTATTTTAGCGGGATGCAACAATGTGAAGTTCACCCAAGATCAGGAGATCGTCTCCATTGCCAGGGAGTTATTGAAGGGGGATGTTTTCTGTGTTTCTGAGGGGTGTGCGACTGTCGGTTTGGCCAAATTTGGCCTTTTGAATCCGAAACAACGGGATGCTAATTGCGGAAGGGCATTATCCGCTCTCCTCTCCTCCTTAGGGAAGAACGTTCCAGCAGTGGTCGATCTGGGAAGCTGTGAAAATAGTGGGGTGAGCGATTTCTTACTCGCTACAGCCGAAGCATCGAAGAAGTCTCTCAGGGAATTGCCGATCGTGGCCTGTTTCCCCGAGGCGAACCGGGCCAAGGCGGTGGCCAGGGCTACCTGGACTGTGGCCATGGGAATTCCCGTTTATTTCTGGCCATTCCTTCCTGTGACAGGCAGCCAGAAGACGGTAGAGGCCTTAGGCAAGTTTTGTGAGGAAAAGTTTGGTGCAGAGTTTCACGTCGTAACCCAGAAGATGGAGACCAAAGCGAAGGCGGAGATGCTCACGAAAGCTCTTGAACGGTAGGCATTCGGGAGAGTAAAACGCATTTCAAATCTTATAGAATAGAAAGGAGAACTGGAGATGAAGACGAAATTAGTAGGATTTAAGGTGTTCTTCGTGGTAGCGGTTATTCTGGTGGCAGCTCTCACGCCATTCGTCGGGGGCTATGCCGCAGAATGGAAACCAACGAAACCGATTGAGTTCGTGGCCCCCTATGCCCCAGGTGGTGGGAGTGATGTGCTTGCTCGGTCCATTGTCAGCATCATTGAGGGAGAAAAGTTATGCCCAGTCCCTATCCTCGTTGTTAATAAGGCTGGTGGTAACGGTCTCGTAGGAACGACGGCAGTGGCTCAACAGCGCGGCAACCCCCTTACCCTGTTGACCTTCATCCCCGGTCAGGCGCAGGCGGCATTGGTGGCAGGGAAGGGAGCCCCCACCTTTCGTGAACTCACTTTGATCTGTGGCCTTGCCCTTGATGAGCAGTTGATTGTTGTGAAGACCGACTCGCCTTTGAAGACCATCCAAGACATCATTGCGGAAGCAAAAAAGCGTCCTGGAGAATTGACGATTGGGGGAACAGGCAGTGGTCAGGATGATCAGATTTGCCAGCGTCTCTGGGAACGAGCCGCAGGGATCCGGCTTCGCTACGTCCCTTTCAAGAGTGGTGGTGAGTGCATCACGGCCCTTCTGGGTGGGCATGTCAACATGATCTGGGCCAACCCGCCTGAATTCGTCCCCCAATGGGAGGCTAAGATGGTGCGGCCAGTGGCCGTTGCCAAAGCAACACGGATGACGGATTTTCCGGATGTACCTTCATTGAAAGAGATAGGGTATGATGTGACCTACTTTTTCTACCGGGGCATTGCCGCTCCCCAGGACATTCCGGCCGAGGCCGCGGCCTTTTATGAGAATATGTTTAGGCGAATGGCAGAATCCTCTGCATGGAAGGAAAGATATCTGAAGAAGTACATGCTCAGTCCCGGTTGGATGGGAAGCAAGGAGTTTGCAAAAGCTGTGGCTCAAAATGAGGAGGAGTCGAAAGAGATTCTGAAAGATCTGGGGCTGATTAAGTAAACAAATCAATCAACAACAGTGAATCAGTAAGTCCCCCCTCCCCCTTTTCGAAATGGGGGGGGAGGGGATGGGGGATTTTGCTGGGGAATACGGATGCGCCTTGCTGATCTCATCGGTGGAGCTGTCGTGCTGTTATTAGGCCTGGCAGTGATCTATTTCTCCTCACAACTTGAATATCACTCTGAGTTCGGGCCGGGTCCTGGATTTTTGCCTCTGTGGGTAGGAATCTCTATTACGGTTTTTGCCACCGTCCTCATTTTCAATATCGTAAGAAAACACGAAAAGGTAGGTGCTTTTCTAAAACCTCGGACCAGAGAAGGGTTCAAGCTACTCCTCATCATCATTGCCACTTTTCTCCTCTTACCCCTTCTCGGTTTTTCTATCGGTTTTGGCCTTTTTGCCGGAGGCACCATGCGTATCATGGGAAGACATGGCTGGATTGTTTGCGTTCTTACTGCTATTGGGATAGCCATAGGCATTCGTTACGTCTTTGGCTATTGGCTGGGCATCCCGCTGCCAACAGGCGTGGTGGGATGGTAACAAGGAACTGATATGGACCTCCTCCAAAATCTCTACATGGGATTTTCTGTCTCTCTTACTCCCATCAACATTCTCTACTGCCTTGCGGGATGCTTTTTTGGTCAGATCGTAGGCGTCCTGCCGGGGATTGGAGCACCGACCGCCGTAGCCCTGCTCCTCCCTCTTACTTTTTCAATTAATCCCACCTCCGCCATCATTATGTTTGCTGGCATCTATTATGGGGTGGCTTATGGAGGAACAATTACTTCAGTCCTTATTAACGTACCTGGAGAATCTTCGACGGTCATGACCTGTCTTGATGGATATCAGATGGCCCTCAAGGGTCGAGCCGGCGCAGCCCTCTCCGTCGCAGTCATCGGTTCCTGGATTGCGGGAACCATTTCTGTCGCTATTCTCATGTGTTTTGCACCCGCTCTGGCCAGATTCGCCCTCCGCTTTGGACCGGCGGAGTTCTTCGGCCTGGCCTTTATGTCTTTCGGGCTCCTCACCGTCTTTGGAGCTGAAGAGCCCATTAAAACAATCATCTCTACACTGATCGGGCTCCTCATTGCGACGATCGGGCTCGATGTGGTAAGCGGGATGCCCAGGTTTGCCTTTGGTATTCCCCAGCTACTCGGCGGGTTTGATTTTATCGTCATCATCTGCGGCATCTTCGGACTGGCCGAGGTTTTTAACAGCATTGAGGAGCCTGAGGAAGGCCAGCTCCTGAAGGAGAAGATGCGGCTGCGTGATCTCTTCCTCACCAAGGCAGAGTGGATCGCCTCGCGATGGGCCATTATTCGAGGCGGGATCATCGGGTTCCTCACAGGGATCATCCCTGCCGGCGGGATCACAACAGCCTCCTTCCTCGCGTATCTTGCAGAGAAAAGGTTTTCCAAGCACCCCGAACGATTTGGGACAGGTGCGATTGAGGGAGTGGCTTCACCTGAAGCAGCGAACAACGCTGCCTCTATCAGCGGGTTCGCTCCGCTGCTGGCATTGGGAATTCCAGGGTCCCCCACAACTGCCGTTATGTTGGCGGGTTTCATGATGTGGGGAATTCGTCCAGGGCCTCTCCTTTTTCAAACCAAACCAGATCTCGTCTGGGGCCTCATTTCAAGCAAGTTCATCGGGAATCTCATCCTCCTTCTGATGAACATTTTTCTCATACCTCTCTTTGTCATGATCCTGCGAGTGCCTTATACGATTCTGATGTGCTTCATAGTAATTTTTGCAGCCGTGGGTGCCTACACCGTCAACAACAACTTCTTCGATGTCTGGATGATGCTCGGATTCGGCGTGCTGGGATACGTTATGAAGAAGCTCAAATACCCGATCGTCCCCCTGGTCTTGGCCCTGGTTCTCGGGAACTTGGCGGAAAATTCCATCCGCCAAGCCCTCACCATTTCTGGAGGAAGTTACGCGATCTTCTTCACTCGGCCGATTTCCGCCCTGTTTATCATTTCAGGCATCCTCGCCTACCTCACCCCTGTGATCCGGTGGGGAGTGAAAGGTTTGCAACGCCCCAAGGTAGATATCGCGTCGAAACCGGGATACAAACCGTAGCAAATTTTAATCCCCCACAATGTGGACAACAATTTTCCTCTCTCTTTTCCGGTTGTCAAAATCGATGAAGACGATCTGCTGCCATGTCCCCAGGGAGAGTCTTCCCTTGATAAGAGGAACGGTGAGGCCGGGTTTCATCAGGGCGGCCCTCACATGAGAGAAGCCATTGCCATCTCCCCATCGCCTGTCATGTTCGTAGGGGACATCGGAGGGAGCTATTTTCTCGATGACCTTTTGCAAATCTCTGAGCACGCCGGATTCATATTCGATCGTGGTAATCGAACCTGTGGACCCTGGGCAGAAGACTGTCACCAATCCATCTTTTATCTTTGAATGCCCCACCACCGATTCGACGCGATCCGTAATGTCAATGACATCGCTAAACCCTTTCGTACATAAAGAAATTGTCCCTGAATAAGTCATAATAAACCTCCAAGCTTTCGAACTGTGGGATTGAGAATTGCGAAATCCAGAGCCAACCACCC
>CAYMTD010000032.1:6831-12215 GCA_964393245.1 uncultured Syntrophaceae bacterium | reverse complement strand
TTCAAGGGTGCCCACCGGTGGCTTCGCATATCATTAATACCCTATATCCTCTTTCGTCCAGGTCCAACTCTCTCTGAAGGAGACACGGCCCCATCAAAGTCCCGTTAAGCGTCGGTTAGAAAAATCCCCCTAAATCTCCCTTTACAGAGGAGGCACTGAATTTTCCCTTTGGAAAAGGGGGACTGAGGGGGATTTTCGGATCAAGATTATTTTCAAAATGAATTCGGCAATGTAAGTCTGACTTTGCCGGTACCGTGTGGAGGAGACGTGGGTCTTGCATTATCGGAAACAAGATGATAAGAAAGTAGAAAATTGGGTAACAGGTTCTGGTCTTAAAGTTTAAAAACAATGGGAAGGAGGTAATACAATGAAACGAAAAGTGATTTTAATGGGATTCGTGACTATCATCTTTATGATCTTTTCATTCAACCCTTCTTGGGGGATCACCACTGTGAAGGTCGGTGTCCTCAGACTCTCCAGCACTGCCCCTTTCTTCATCGGCATGGATAAGGGTTTTTTTGAGGCAGAAGGAATCAAGGTAGAGCCGGTCTGGTTTAAGGCGGCTGCGCCCATTGCGGTGGCGATGGCCAGCGGAGATATTGATGTGGGCGCCACCGGGTTGACCGCCGCCCTTTATAATTCCGTTGCTCAGGGAATGAAGATCACCGTGGTCGCAGACAAGGGACGGGAGTGGCCTGGATATAAACTAACGGCCATCATTGTCGACACCGAACAATGGAAGGCTGGGGTCAGGGATTTGAAGGATCTAAAAGGAAAAAGGGTGGGGATCACTTCAATAGGATCAACTTTCCATTATATTCTGGGAAATCTTCTTGAAAAAAGGGGGATGTCTCTAAGCGATGTGAAGGTCGTTCCCCTTGGAAGCGTGGCCAGCATGAGGGATACGGTGATCACTCATCAGATCGAATCCGCTTTCCTCGTCCAACCCCATGTGACCGCAGTTGAAAAGAATCAGACGGCCAATGTCCTTCTCTGGGTGGGAGATCATCTCCCTTATCAGATCGCCGCAAACTTTTACGGAGAAAAGTTCTCGAAGAATCGATCGGTGGCCGTGGCCTTCATGAAAGGCTATATCCGGAGCTGCCGCTACTATTACGATCATGCTCTTGCGAAAAAGGAGGGGCCCCAATATCAGGAAGTCATTAACCTCATCTCAAAATACACCGAACAAAAACCTGATGCTATTGCCCTTGCTCTCCCTTATATGGATAGACATGGAGAGCTCTATGCCGAGGACATTCAGAAGCAGTTGGATTGGTATGAGCGCAATGGGATGGTTTCAAAGAAAATGTCCAGTTCTGAGATCGTGGACCTCTCTTTTTGGAAAGAAGCAATGCAACAACTTGGAAAATGATTTAGGAAATCTGAAATTCGAAACAATTTCAAATGATCGAGTTTTCAAGATTCAATAAACGAAAGGCAATAAAGTTTAGAATTTGGGTCATTTGGATTTAGGATCGGTTTCGGATTTCGATATTCGAATCTCGAATGGATTCATTTTATGCGTGTTCTCATCGATCATATCTCCAAAGTTTATACCGATCGACAGGGGGAGAGGACAGAGGCCCTCCGGGATATTCACTTTGCCATCGAAGAGAATGAATTTGTCGTTGTGGTGGGCCCCAGTGGCTGTGGAAAATCGACTCTCCTCAATATCATTGCCGGACTCCTCAGCCCAACTTCAGGACAGGTGATCTTCGAGGGCGCCCGGACAGATTCAAAGCCTCATACGGCAGTCGTCTTCCAGGATTTCGCTCTCTTTCCATGGAGAACAGTGCTGAAGAATATTGTTTATGGTCTGGAAGAAAAGGGACTGAAATGGGCAGAGCAGATAGAGATTGCAAAAAAATATATCACCATGGTCGGGCTTCAGAGATTTGAAAACAGGTATCCTCATCAACTCTCCGGCGGAATGAAGCAGAGGGTCTCAATCGCCCGGGCCCTTGCCAATGACCCCCTGCTTCTCCTCATGGATGAACCCTTCTCCGCCCTCGATGCCCAGACCCGAACCCTGATGCAGTATGAGCTCTCCAGAATTTGGGAGGAGACACAGAAAAGTCTCCTTTACATCACCCATAATATCCAGGAAGCCGTTTTCTTAGGGGGCCGTGTGGTGGTGTTATCGAGGAGACCGGGTAGGATACTGAACATTGTGAAGATCGATCTCCCCAGGCCGAGGAGGGAACATCTCACGATCGAGAAGCAATATTTAGAATGTGTCGATGTGATCTGGAAATACATTAAAGAGGAGGCCAAGGAGGCCCTGGAGGAGTCGCCGTGAGTCAAAGGAAATTCGTTTCAGGTGAAGGGAGAGAAACCTCCTTTGAAAGACCCGTGGCTGAGAAGGCCATTGTTCAGGATAAGACCTACTTTCTCCGGGTGAAAGAATACCCCTGGCTCAGCATTGCCTCATTGATCGCGACCCTCCTGATGTGGGAAATGGTGAGTCGGATGGAATGGGTTCCTCCTCTGTTTCTCCCTGCTCCCAGCGGAATTCTTGTCGAAGGATGGACCATGGTGAAGACAGGCTTGGTCTTTGAGCATATCTTCGCCAGTCTCAGCCGGATCCTCCTGGGTTTTCTAATCGCTTGCAGTTTGGGAGTTCTCGTTGGCATTCTCATTGGATTCTACAGCATCCCCGAAGCCGTGGGGAATCCCATCATTGCCGCAACCTTTCCCATCCCTAAAATTGCAATTCTCCCGCTCTTGATCCTCTGGCTGGGAATTGGAGAGGCATCGAAGGTCGCTGTCATTGCATTGGGTGTCTTCTTCCCGATGGTGATCAACGTTTATACCGGTGTAAAAAATGTGGACCCCCTCCTGATCAAGGCCGCCCTGAGTTTGGGTTCAAATAGGATCAGAATTATCCGGAAGGTCATCCTCCCGAGCATCCTGCCCATGGTCTTTGCGGGGATGAAACTGGGGATCGGGATTGCTCTGCTGCTCGTGGTTGCAGCAGAGATGGTGGCGGCTGATGCGGGCATCGGATTCATGATCCTGACAGCCGCGGATCTCATGGAGACCAAGAAATTGATGGTCGGCCTCATCCTCCTCTCCCTGCTCGGCATCTTCTTCAACTGGTTGTTTCAAAAATTGGAACGAGTCTTTATCCCGTGGAAGCAATGATCCTCGGATGAAAAGGAGGAGAATGGAATGAAATTTTTGGTGTCTCCTTCTAACCTCAAAGGTGAAGCCACCATTCCTGGCTCCAAATCGAATACGACCCGGGCTGTCATCATCGCCACATTGACAGAGGGAACGTCCACCATACGGAATCCCGTAGCCAGCACAGACTGTCTCACCACGGTGGAGGTTTGCAAACAGATCGGGGCTGAAGTGGAACTGGGAGAAATCTGGAAGGTGACCGGCCATGGAAAGAGGCCAAAGATCCCTGACGACGTCCTTTATATGGGAAATTCCGGAACGACCTATTACATTATGACGGCCACGGCCTGCTTGATCAATGGCTACTCCCTGATCACCGGAGATTATCAAATCCGAAGAAGACCAGCCCAGCCCTTGATCGACGCTCTAAATCATCTCGGTGCCCAGGTCTTCTCAACAAGAAACACAGGCACGGCCCCCCTCGTCGCAAAGGGGATCCTGAAAGGTGGAAAGGCAAAGCTCCCCGGAATCAATTCTCAATGGCTCTCGCCTCTTCTCATCAACTGCCCTCTGGGAGAGGGGGATACAGAAATTGAGGTCGACAACCTTCAGGAGAGACCTTATATCGAATTGACATTAGGCTGGCTCTCCCGCCAGGGAATCGAATTTGAGAATGATAACTTTGAACGATTTAAGCTTCGGGGGGGTCAATCCTTCAGACCATTCGATGAAACCCTTCCAAGCGATTGGGAGTCTGCCTGTTTTCCACTGGTGGCAGCGGCAATCACCCATTCGGATATCACCCTCCATGGAATGGATACTCAGGACTACCAGGGTGACAAGGTCATCATTGAGATCCTGAGAGAGATGGGAGCAGATATCGAAGTCCGGGATCATGGAAGGGGTGGGATTTGCGTTCATGGGGGAAGGACACTTCGAGGTATGATGATCGATTGCGGAAACATTCCGGATGCCCCGCCCATTCTCTCGGTCCTTGGATGCCGGGCTGAGGGAAAGACGGTTCTTAAAAACTTAGGGGCCTCCCGGCTGAAGGAGACCGACCGTGTAAAGAGCATCCATCAGGAATTGACGAAGATGGGGGCGAAGATGGAAGAAAAAAGCGATACCCTCACGATCTATCACAGCGACCTCCATGGAACACTGGTTGACGGCCATCATGACCATCGCATTGTGATGGCAACGGCTGTGGCTGGCCTGATTGCCAAAGGCACTACACTCATTGACCATGCTGAATACGCAAAGATCTCCTTCCCCACTTTCTATGAAGTCCTGAAGGGCTTGGGAGCTCAGATTGAATTGATCGGCCGGTTAGAAGAATGAAAAAAAATATTGGGCCTAATCCCCATCAAAAATTGATCGAGAAAAGGAAAGAGATCGATCTCATCGATCGAAAGCTATTAAGCCTTCTCAATCAACGGCTCCGCCTCGCTCAGGAGATTGGAAGGTTCAAGAAGGAAATGGGAGAAAAGATCTATGACCCCAAAAGGGAGAGAGAGATCTTGGAAAGGCTAAAGATGAGGTTAAGGTCGGGGAATAAAGGCCCTCTCAAAGGAAGAGATTTAGAGAAGGTCTTTCGAACAATTATGAAGGTGTGCCGCAGAGCTCAAAAAGTGGTTAACTCTGAGGTCCCCTTCTGATAACCATAATTTCTAACTACGCCATTTTTATCGAATAGAATGACGAGGTGGTCCTTCTTTTCCTGGATCCGTGTGTAAGAGAAAAAGGTCACGTTGGTGATATAGGGTTCTTCGATGACGAACTTCGTGGAGTTCTTACGAAGATAGGCGTAAACGAAGACGTCCCCGTCATACTGGTGGACAACACGGTCCGGGGGTCCGAAAATTGAAAGGATATCGCTTTTGGTGGTAAGCCCGGCCCGGATCTTCTCCTTCGGATCGTTCCGGATCTCAGAACCGATATAGACTCTTCCAATGGTACAGCCCCATGTGAGGATCAAGAAGAGGGTTATGAAGGCAAACGCTCTAACGCAACTCATCCGTTCCTTTGCAGAACCCATAATATTTCACCCGATCATTTTCGTCGATGAAGATGACCAAATGATCTGATTTCACCTTCCCTTCAACGTAATTGAATAGGATCAATACAACGGCTCTGACATTTCCCTGGTTGAATTGATACGAGAGGATGTTGGCAAAGGGGTAGTAGTTGAGGGGTTCTCTTGTCACATCTAATTCACGGAGGATCTGATTGAAAATCGTGGGGCTGAGATAGTTCTG
>CAYMTD010000032.1:0-6731 GCA_964393245.1 uncultured Syntrophaceae bacterium | reverse complement strand
GCTACCGTCTGGTCCAGAAGCACTCCTTCTTTGCTCGATACCATGTTGACGATCTTTGCTTTATAAGTATTGTCTATAATCTCCCCGAGCACCCTTCCGGTGAGAGCACCATTCTTGATCTCAAGCTGATTGGCATATGCGAAATCGAGCCCCAGCTTCTCCTTCAAATAATCGGCAAAATAGTGAAACCCCCCACTCACCAGGCCAAGCTTGTAGCCCAGTTGTTTGAGGGTTGTCACCAAATCGTCAGCCCCCTCCGAGATTTTCATTTCATTCCTGATCTTCTCAAGCTCTTCGATCCTTAACCCTTTAAGAAGGGCCACCCGCTGGATGAGCGCCTCTTCGAAATCGAGATCTCCCCTCCTCGCCTTCTCCGTAATTCGCGAAACCTCCTTAAAGACCCCTGCCCTTCGCGCCATCTCATCGATGATCTCCATATCGATCAAGGTACTGTCCATATCGAAAAAGACGAGTCGTTTGTTCTTCCGATAAGCCTCCATCTTCTGGAGAGCCAGATCAATATTGAGTTCATGGCTCTTGGCAATCACCCGCTCCTTCAGACGGTTGAGGCTTTTCACGCCATTGACATCGATGGTTAATTCCACGCAACTGGCACAGTGTTGTGTCAGATTGGAAATCATCTCAATATTGGCATTCTCCTCACCTAAAATACTCGATATCTCTGCCAGGGCCCTCGTATCCCCGAAATAAGTGAGGACGAAGAGATTCTTACTGTTTCTTGCTTTGACCTCCTTCTCGGAAAAGAGCCTGAAATTAAGCGTCAGGTTCAGTTGGCTGGCTTCAAAGAGGAGGTCTTTGAGTACGCTATCTTTTGACTGTTTCGTACCGCTCATATCGAGCAGGAAGGAAAGGCCGAGAAAATCTTGGAGCGAGGCCTGCTCGATATCAACGATCTCGACTTGATTGTCGGCCAAAATCTTGGTAAAGGCCGCCGTGATTCCTGGCCGGTCCGGTCCCGACACCGTCACCATCACATAGTCTCTTTTTTCATCCATAAGCAATTTCCTTGATCATTACAATCGTTTCCCCTGTCTTCTGGTTGGTATTAACTTCGCAACCAAAGCGGCCTTTGCTTCCTCGGGTCGACCGGCTTTTAAGAACTGGATCAAAGAATCCAAATCGAGTGATTCCTGCCATGTCCTTGCGCTCACCCTGAGTCCCCTTTTCTTCATCTCACAGCGTATTTCTCCAATCAAAGAAAGTAGATAAGCATATTCCATCCCAATCTTTTTTTCAAGCTTCGCCCGTAACTTTTTGGCAAGAGCAGGACTCATTCCTGACGTCGAAACCGCCACTGACAGGTTTCCACGTCGGAAAGAGGAAGGGATGATGAAATCGGATAGCTCCAAATCATCAACGACATTGACAGGAATCCCGTTTCTCTTGGATTCCTCGGCAACTTTGTAATTGATTTCTCTCACATGGGTGGCCGCGATAGAAAGCACTGCTCCTCTGAGATTCCCTGGTTTGTAGCTCCGTCGGACCAATTGAATGGTTCTGTTCTTGAAAAATCTTGATATCTCCGCATGAGGCTTCGGACTGATAACGGTGATATCCGCACCACTTTCCAAAAGTGTCTTGACCTTCCGAAGGGCCACCCTGCCCCCGCCGACCACAACACACTTTTTGCCCTGTAAGTTTAGAAAAATCGGATAGTAGGGCCTTGGCTTAGACTCCTTAAAATTCATCTATCAAACCAACGAAGAACTTTCCGCAGGTGGACCACATCCCCCACGATGACCACGGACGGGGGTTGAAGATTTTCTGATTTTACCTTCACCTTGATATCTTCGAGCGTCCCTATCACGCAACGTTGGCGCCCGGTTGTGCCATGGGTAATTACTGCCACGGGTGTAGAGGGTGCTTTCTTATTTTTTACCAACTGGTCAACCACGTTCTCTAAATTCCCAAGGCCCATCAGGACGACCAGCGTATCGGTGGCGTTAGCTATTCTATCCCAGGCGATGCTAGCCTCGTTTTTCTCAGAGGCCTTGTGCCCCGTAACAATCATGACAGAGGAAGCAATCCCACGATGGGTGACCGGAATGCCGGCATAGGCAGGCACAGCCACCGCGGATGAGACTCCCGGCACCACCTCAAAGGGAATTTCATTTTCAGCCAATGCCTTAGCCTCTTCTCCTCCCCGACCTAAGACGAAAGGATCGCCACCTTTTAACCTTACGACTACTTTGCCTTCACGAGCCTTTTGAATGAGTAACTGATTAATCATTCCCTGTTCCAACGTATGATGACTCGATGCCTTTCCTACGTATATCTTTTCGGCCTCGGACCGGGTTTCATTGAGAATGCTCTCATCAACAAGCCGGTCATAAATCACTACATCGGCGTGCCGGAGACAATCTAAGCCCTTGACTGTCATTAGACCCGGGTCACCCGGGCCAGCCCCAACGAGGTAGACTTTGCCTGATTTCACTTGTGCCTTGTCCCTTCCTGCCTCCAATAAATGGAGGCGCTACTACTACATCTTTAATTCTACTCCCTGACCCATAAAACCAAGGCCCGTTCGGCGAACGGGCCCTTTATCTCTGGATCAATACTTCCATTCCCTAACCGTCTAAGAAGCCGAAAGAGACTATTCTTTCGAAAAGCTAGTCTCTGGCATGTAACTGGTGATCCTGGCCGCCACAGCGCCAGCGGCCCTCTCTCGGCCTTCTCTAACCTCCCAGACGGGAACGATGGGAAAGACTTTTGTGAAGAGGGTGTAGAGGAGCATGAATAAGGAGATGCAGCCCGCCAGAATCGACCACTCGACCCAGGTAGGCATGTAGAAGGCTGCCTCCACGGGCATTCTCTGTCTCGTCAAAGTAGGAACGATGATCACAAAGCGTTCCAGCCACATCCCTAATATGATGGAGATTGAAGCAATGACCGTTCCACGGATCGTTCGATATTTCTTGATGGCAAGAATTGGCAATGGGATAACGAAGCATAGAACGAAGTGGAGCCAGAAAAGAGGAGCAAATTTTCCTGAAATCTTCGACCAGAAGATCGCCATATGAACCGGCTCATTACCATAAACGATGGTGATGTACTCAGCAAAGGTAAAATAGAACCATAAGAGTGTCATCGCCATCAGAAAGATACCAATATTGTTAAAGTGAATCGGCTTGATGTAGCTTTCGAGATGATAGGCCTTCCGGAGCACGGCCATCACCACAATTACACTCGCCACTCCTGAGAAGATAGCGCCGACGACGAAATAGGGACCGAAAATCGCACTGTGCCAGAGCGGCTGGATCGTCATGGCAAAGACAAAGGACACGACTGTGTGAACGGTGATCATAACTGGGATGACGAGGACCGATACGAAACCGATGGCCCTTTCCAGACGGTGATGCTGGCTCTCTGTCCCTCTCCATCCCAACGAGAGGATACGATAGAACCACTCCCGCCTTCCTCCAAGATCTCTGAGCATGGCGATATCAGGGATGAGAGCGAGATAAAGAGAGATGGAACTCACGGTCAAGTAGGTCGCGATGCTGCAGACGTCCCAGAGAAGAGGAGAGCGAAAATGGGCATACCGGATGGCATAGAGCATCCGGTCCGGTCTTCCCAGATCGATTAAGACGCTTCCCACCCCAAACATCAAAATAAAAACGGTCGTCAGTTCTGAAGCTCGACTAATCGGTCTCCGCCATTCCGCCTTAAGAATGCGGAGAACGGCTGAGATGAAGGTTCCTGCGTGGCTAATACCGATGAAGAAAACGAAGTTCGTGATGTAAACCCCCCAGAAGATCTGTCTCGAAAGTCCGGTAACCGTCAATCCAGTTCGATATTGGGTGATGTAGGCATAAAGTCCCAATAGGACAAGGGCACCCAGGATGGAGACTGTTATGTAGAACCCCTTCCCGCTCTTCCAAATATGTTCAAAGAGAGCAGCGTCTTCTCCGATGATTTTTTGTCTATGGTCCAGCATATGGTCCCCAAAGCAATTGGAATAATAGAGTATTTGAACAATGGAATATTGGAAGAGTGGAAGATTGCGTAAAAGGCTTGAATTGAAATTTTAGTCACTACCCATTATTCCACCATTCCATCCTTCCATTCATCCGGTTTTCATAGGATGTAATAAACCTTGGGTTTCGTACCCAATTCAGGCTGCCGTTGATAGATGACACGATGCTGAAGGGCTTTCCTGACTTCGGAATCAGGTTTCTTGAGGTCCCCAAAGATTAAGGCCTTTCCCTTACAGGCTTCCACACAGGCAGGAATCAAACCCTGGGCAAGCCTCTCGTCACAAAAATTGCACTTCTCCACAACCCCCCTCGTCCTTGTTGGATATTCCGGGTTAATCTTCTTGATGAAAGGCCGGGGGTCTTTCCAGTTGAAGCTACGGGACCCAAAAGGACACCCTGCCATACAGTATCGGCATCCAATACATCGATGGAAATCCATCATCACGATACCGTCCTCCCGCCTCCATGTCGCCCGGGTGGGGCAATACTTGATGCAAGGAGGGTCATCGCACTGATTACAAAGCAAGAGTACGGGTTTGTCTCGATGGTTTTCCTCTGAATATTCTAATTCATGCTCCGGAAAGACCTTCTCATACGGTTCGGTCCAGGTCCATTTGATTTCTTCTTTAAGAATTCCCAGATTGGGCACATTATGGATGCGATGACAGGCATCGATGCAGTCCCGACACCCCTCTTTTTCGGACCAACATTTCTTGAGATCCACCGCCATAGCCCACCGGATCTTC
The DNA here is from genome assembly GCA_964393245.1 of uncultured Syntrophaceae bacterium. Taxonomy (GTDB): domain Bacteria; phylum Desulfobacterota; class BSN033; order BSN033; family UBA1163; genus CAYMJV01. Next base: position 1,987 of record CAYMTD010000032.1, on the reverse strand, counting down.
GACAACGACTCAGCCATGGGCGAGGGTTCTGGCTGGTCAATCTTTGAAAAGACCTCCCAGCCGGGTTTTGCTGAAAGCCCCAGCAGGGTGAGTCCGGTAATCTTTAGGAATCCTCTTCTATCGAATTGCATCCATTCATTCCTTCAAATCCCCCACCCCCCCTTGATAAGGGGGAAAAGGGCGGATGAGATGTTTTCATGGCTCACGCATGACCAGCGGGCCGGGGCTAAGTTGTTTTGGATAAATATGGCAATCCCAGCATTTATTGGTGACGCCCATAAAGGTATGGCACTGGTCACAGAATTTGGTCTTGTCGTTGTGGCAATTCATACAGGTGCGATTCAAACTGATGGTATATGCCTTTTTGTTACTTGCCTGGTAGGTTCTAATCCCATTCCGTACGACGGAGAATTTCCAGTCCTCCAAAAGCGTTTTATGATTGACCCGAATGAGGGTCTTCGGTTCAACGCATTCTTTCTTAGCCTTATCTGTGGGAAGCTCGAGTTTGGGAACATAACTGGTCTTTCCACTCACCGTGTTGTGCCAAATCGGATAGGTGGCCAATCCAAGGAAGAAAATAAGTCCGGGTATAATCTTTTTCGCATCATACATAACAATCTCCGATTAAGGGAAACTTCAATGATCAATGATCAATCATCAATGGTCAATTGGTAATTCTTGATTTGCAACTTTAAACTTTTAACCTGCAACTTGAAACTTTGTTAGAGGTTCACCACGGAGATTCGTCGATCTTTCCTTTTCCCCTTTCAGCACCAATGCGTTTCCAACCAATTCATGGACGCCAGCCACCTCAACTCCGGGCACCCAGTATTCCAGAAGGGGTGGAAGGGTTGCCCGATCAATCGCACAGATGCAGGTCAGCAGATTCACCCCATACTGCTCCTTCACATACTTGACGGCGTTTGCCCTTGGAAAGCCCCCTCTCAGGCGCATCTCCATATTTTCATCCGAACCCAATCCAGCTCCGCTTCCGCAGCAAAAGGTCCTTTCTTTAATTGTATTCTCCGGCATTTCGTAAAACTCCGTGCATACATGATGAAGGATGTACCGGGGCTCCTCAATCAGTCCCATCCCCCGAGAAGGATTACAGGAATCATGATAAGTGACCTTCCATTTATTATTTCGGCTCGGATCTAATTTTAGTTTGTTGTTCTTGATCAGATCGGCGGTAAATTCGCAAAGATGGACCATCTTGGTCGATCTCGCATTCTCGAAATGGGTGCCCGTGATGGGAGAGACAGGTTTGTCTAAAAAATCCGCCGGACCATTGAAAGTATCCATATACTGATGGATGACCCTCCACATATGACCACATTCTCCTCCGAGAACCCATTTCACTCCGAGCCTTTTCGCCTCACTGTAAATCTTGGCATTCAGTCTCTTTGCCAGGTCTGCGGAGTGGAAGAGACCGAAATTCCCACCCTCTGAAGCATAGGTGCTCCAGGTGTAGTCTAGTCCGATCTCATGAAACAGGAGGAGATAACCCAAAAAAGTATACCAGTGGGGGCTGGCAAAATAGTCAGCAGAGGGAGAGATGAAGAGAATCTCTGCCCCCTTTCGATTAATGGGAACCTCCACCTGAATGCCGGTGATCTCTTTGATCTCATCGATCGCAAAGTCTACGGTTGACTTGAAGGCGTGGGGAGGGATGCCAAGGTGATTTCCGGTCCGATAACAATTGGAGGCCGGCTCGACAATCCAGTTGATATTAAGGCCCAACAGATTAAGCAGCTCCCTGGCCATCATGGTCATTTCACAGGTATCGATCCCATAGGGACAAAAAACCGAACAGCGACGGCATTCTGTACACTGAAAGAAATAGTAGAACCATTCTTTCAGAACATCTTCCGTAAGTTCTCTGGCCCCAGCCAGTTTACCAAAAACCTTTCCAGAGAGTGTGAAATATCTCCGACCTAAATTGAGCGATTTATTATCCTAAATGTAGCCGCAACCTTTAGGTTGCGTG
>CAYMTD010000031.1:0-12251 GCA_964393245.1 uncultured Syntrophaceae bacterium | reverse complement strand
AATCGCAGATCGCAAACTGCTAAGTTACCGATTTCATTGGAGGCAAATTTTTTCAAAGTGAAATAACTGTCGAAGATGAGTCTAACAAGCGGCTCCACCGGATCGCCAATAAATCCGGCACTCAGTGAACCTTATCGTTATGCTGACTTCCAACCCGTAATCTTCAATTTCTGAATATGGTTCCTATTGAAGACTTGTAGCTGAAAGCGTCAAATCGCCCATGCGGTCGGCAGGATTTGGAAAAAACAGGACTTCTTCCTGAAATTCACATTGACAGTTTGTGACAAAAAAGTAAATTCTAAACAAACATATTTGAAATTTCTTAGGCTTGTCATCCTGAAACATGCCCTGAACTCATTTCATGGGTTGTTTCAGGATCTAACCCTCTGGACAAAATGAGATGCTGAACCAAGTTCAGCATGACATCATTTGTTTTCAAATGTTAGAGATAAATTCTCAGACTTTAATGTGTAAGAATCTAACTAGAAATCTATAGATGGGATATCCGAAGTATTTCGTCTATACCGCCAATTTCGGTGGATAGACGAACCTGAATTCGGATATAATCGAGTTAGTTGCCATTGCAGGTATTTAGGAGGTACTTAATATGAAAAGGTTAATGATAGCGATCAGTTTGTTAGGATTATTGGGGGTGGCGTCCACTCGTGCCATTGGTGAATCCCCATCAAGTGAACAATTTCCCATCGTCGATGCCCACAATCATCTGAATAAAGATATATCAGCAGAACAACTGATCGAACTCATGGACAAAGCTGGAGTATCCCGCATGGTATTAATGACTAGATACTATGGTGGGCCTGTCGCTGGCGGATTGGGTAGCGATGAGCAGGCCCACGCCTATTCTAAAAAATACCCAGGCCGCTTCATCCCTTTTGTTGCGGGTCAGCGGGGTATACTCCTTAGCCGAGAACGTTGGCTGAAGCCAGATAAAATAGCTGAGAAATTTCTCAACGAAGCAGAGGCAAAGCTTAAATCGAGAGAGTTTTTTGGGATTGGAGAGTTAATCATATGGCATTACGCCTACGAGTTGGTTCAAGTGGGCCAGGGTGGGGGAGAGGTATATATTCCTGTTGATACTCCATTGATGCGTCGCCTTGCTGACCTAGCTGCAAAGTATCGTGTCCCTCTGACGATTCACGCTGAGGGTGAACCAGAAGTCGTTTCTGGCATGGACAGCTTGTTGAGTTATAACCAAAAGACAAAGGTTATCTGGGCTCACAACTGTGGTCGCTCCTCCGTTAAGATTATCCGCAATATGCTCACTCGTCATCCCAACCTTCTGTGCGACTTAGGAGGGATGCAGAATGCCCCTTTCGCCGGGTATGGCAGATACTGGCCCAAGCGTACACCGTGGATGTTCCTTATTGAAGACGGATCTGGAAACTTATATCCGGAGGTGAAGGCTCTATTCGAGGAGTTTCCTGATCGCTTTCTCCTTGGCACTGACTGTGCCCATACTTCGGCTCTCAAGAACTATGTGAAACGTGTCGAAAGAGATCGCAAGCTTCTCTCTTTCCTTAAACTGGAGACTGCGCGGCGAATCGCCTTTCAAAATGCTGAAGAGTTATTCGCAAAATAAGATGGAATGATTTCATTATGCCCGCAACTGCAACTAACAAAAGGCAAAAAGATTAAAATCCAAATGCTATGCACTTCTTTTGGCCTTGAACGTTAGGCGACATACCCATCTTGGATAGGTGATAGTGAAATGGAACAAATTCTTATTTCATTGATTGCTGGTTTGGCAGGTGGTAGTATGCCTGTTTTAATCAAATATCTTCTCGACAAGAGGAAGGAAATTCTTTCTGCCATTAATATTGAGAAACGTAAGATCTACAGAGAAATGTTGGATATACTGCAAGATGTTTTAGATGGCAAGAAAGGTTCAAAAAAAAAGTTTGTCCAATACCTCAATCACGCTTGGTTATATTCATCTTCTGAAGTGCTGAGCAAGTGTTACGACTTGATGGAATCTTTCGCTAAAATTTCCTATACGGGAGCAAAGAGTGTTCCCCCAGCGCGAGTAGGACCTACAACAGAGCAAGTAGAGCTATATTAAGATCTATGCGTGCGGACGTTGGACTAAGTGACGAAGATATAGCCACGCTAAGATACATAAAATACAACATAATTTATGATGAGCAGCAAGATAATCTATGATAAGGATACGTCGCTTAACAGCGGATAAAAGGGAAATTAAGGATTCTCTCAAATTGCCTTCGGCAACTTCTTTCATCCGCAAAACGTTATACGCAGTCACGACTAATAGATGAGGAAGGCATATAATGCCATATACCGAGACCCTCTGGGAGATGAGAAGCTGGCAATTGTCATGAAGAGTCTTAAAGGAAAAGAGGTCTGTATCAGATATCTGTTGAGAGCACAAGATCAGCCAAACCCTTCTTCATTGAGCTGTCAACTCAAATCCGTCTTCTCGCAATTCAGAGAACAAGTACCGTTCAGAACTCATCAGCACCTTCTGTCTTATTACCACCAATTCCACCGTGTGGTATTCAGTCTTGCAACGGCATATCTTCTTTTCCTCTTCACCGTTCCATCCTTTACGACCCATGTCCTCAGAACCTTCTTGGGTGATAGGTGTGGAAATATATAAGATGAGATAAAGATTCGGGAATAAGCGAGATGCTAACCCCTAAGATTCAGCTTTCGGGTCATCCTGACGATACCTTCCACGTCCTAAATAAAAGGAAAAAATCCGGCGAACACCGCGGTGGCCGTCTCTCTCAGCAGAAGCGCGTAGATTTTGAAAATTCTTAAAAATTTTGTTAAAATAGAACTGATTTCTGGTCAACCAAAAAGGAGGCCACAAGAATGAAAGCCTTATCTGTATCCGAAGCAAAGATGAAGCTCAGTGGATTGATTGATGCGATCAATGCAACCGACGAAGAAATTATGATCACTAAGAATGGCCGTCCTGCCGCTGTATTAGTGAGTCCAGAGGAGTTTGAGAGCTTGAAAGAAACGATCGCCATCCGATCGGATTCATCTCTAATGAAAGAGATCAAAAAGGGACTCCGCGTCTTGAAAATGAAAAAGGCAAAAGTCTATAGTCTTGAGGAATTGTTCCGCTAATCACCCTTCGGCCATGCTTCGGTTAGACTTTCAACCGGATTCAGGGTCAACTTTGAGCAAAAGATAGGCAATGTATAAAATTGTCGTCCCAGGGGAGATTCGGGAACTTATCAGGACGATGCATCCCTCTTTGAAGAAAAAGATTAAATCTTCCTTGAAAATGATTTTGTCTGATCCATATTCGGGTAAAGCTCTCTTGGATGAACTCGCGGGGTTAAGAAGCTTCAGAGTGAGCTCTTTCAGAATCATATACAGGGTCAAAGGTCCGAAACAAATCGAGCTTGTTGCTGTCGGTCCGCGGGAGCGGATTTACGAAGAGACCTTCCGAATCCTTCAAAAAGAGCAAGCAAAATAGTGGGCCCCACCCTCAAGAATTTCGCCAGCTAAAGACTCCTGTTAAGTCTATAAAAATAAGGAAGCCCCGGTAAAAGACGGGGCTTCCTCAAAATAATCTGGCGTCCCCAACCGGATTTGAACCGGTGTTGCCGGCGTGAAAGGCCGGTGTCCTTGGCCTGGCTAGACGATGGGGACTGGTGGGCCGTACTGGACTCGAACCAGCGACTCTCTGCTTAAAAGGCAGATACTCTACCGCCTGAGTTAACGGCCCTATGACTCTACACACTAAGAGAAAACCCCTTGAATTGTCAAGTAGATTATGAGAAGATTTCGGAAAAGGCGTCGAAATCTCTGATTACACGATTAGAAAAGATTACACAGATTCTGAATACACTGAAAGTAATTCAAAATCTGCGTAATCAATAGAATTTGGAAGGTCTTCGGTGGGGGATTAACTCTATTTTTTTGGCCTTCCCTTTCCCCCCCTGGATTTGCTCTTTAATGGAAGTGCCTTAGCAAAAGGATGTTTGATCACAATCGTTTCGTTCCTTTCTTCACCAACAGAAACCATTATAATTCTTGTGCGGATGAGCTCTTCAATCCTTCGTAGATAACGTTTGGCATTGGGCGGAAGATCCGAAATTTTCCTCATTCCCCGGATCTCCGTCTTCCACCCTTCCATCTCTTCATAAATGGGCTCTGCAGATTTTAAGGTCTCAAGGTTGGAGGGAACATACTGATGGACCTTTCCATCAATGCGATATCCCGTACAGATCTTCAGGGTATCAAAATCATCCAATACATCCAGCTTTGTGATCGTTATCCCCTGGACACCATTGATCCGGATCGCATGGTTGACTATGACGGCATCAAACCAACCACATCTTCTCGGTCTCCCTGTGGTTGCGCCGTACTCCCCTCCCCTTTCACGAATTTTGTCGCCAACCTCGTCTTTCAGCTCGGTAGGAAAAGGACCCTCCCCAACACGGGTCGTGTAGGCTTTGGCCACCCCAACGACAGAGCTGATCATCGTCGGTCCAATCCCTGAGCCGGCGCAGGCATTCCCCGCAACCGTGTTCGAGGCGGTCACATAGGGATAGGTGCCATGATCCAGATCCAACAGTGCCCCCTGGGCACCCTCAAAAAGAACATGCTTGCCTTTTCGAATGTCATCTTGCAAAAAGAGAGAAGTGTCTCTCACATATTTTTCGAGCTGCCCCTTGTAGCCGTTGTATTCATCAAAAATTTCCGAAAAATCAAAAGCCTTCTCTTTTAAGACCTCCTCCAGGTAGATATTTTTCTGAACGAGATTGTCTTCAAGTTTCTTACGGAATACCTTCTCATCCAAGAGGTCCGCCACACGAATGCCGCAACGGGCAACCTTATCTTCATAAGCAGGCCCTATCCCCCGCCCCGTTGTCCCGATCTTAAAACCTTTTTCTCTCGCCACATCGATTCTCCGGTGGTATGGAAGGATGAGATGGGCTTCTTCGCTGATCATCAACTGAGAATCGTCTTTAAAATACCCCCTCCGCTTAAGTTCGGTGATCTCCTCGATGAGCACCGCCGGGTCCAGGACGACCCCATTTCCTATGATGCATTTCTTATTCCTATAAAGGATCCCTGAGGGAATCAGGTGGAAGACGAATTTTTCTCCCTTCAGAACGATCGTGTGGCCTGCATTATTTCCCCCCTGAAAACGAACGACCGTATCTGCGTATTGCGTCAACAAATCGACGATCTTTCCTTTTCCCTCGTCCCCCCATTGTGTTCCAACGATGACTACGCTGGCCATACATACCCCTCATCTAAATTGAAGCTCCCCGCCCATCCCGTCAGGACGGGGCAGGCACGCTGGAGCTTCCCGGCAAGGTAACTTCCTTTTGTATTGTGCTCCTTGACCCCACCTACTTGCCTACCGGCAGGCAGGCAAGCCTGGGCTTGCGGGGCACGTTCCGATCAAATCAGGATAGGACGATTTGACGGACCGAAATGATGTTGGGCAATCGTAAGATCTCACCCAACATTCCCGGCGGCAAAGGTGCGTCCAGATGGAGCAACGAAATTGCAATGCCACCCATACGATCACGCCCAAATTGCATCGTCGCAATATTGATATTCCGGCTTCCCAAAGTGGTCCCAAGATTACCGATCACCCCTGGCCTGTCATAATTGTTGACGAGCAGGATATATCCGTCAGGAATTGCCTCAATCAAGAAATCATTGAGCCTCACGATCCTCAGTTCTTTCCTCCCGAAGAGGGTCCCGGAAATCGTGTTCTGTTCCATCTTGGAGCGCGCCGTAATGGAAACGAGATTGGCAAAATCCTCATGGCTGGCACTGGTCGACTCGGTGATCCTGATCCCTCTCTCCTTGGCCATGACTGGAGCATTCACATAGTTCACCGTTTCCCCCACAAACGGAGTCAAAAGCCCCTTCAGGATAGAAACCGTCACCGGTCGTGTTCCATAATTGACCAATTCACCGTGGTACTCGATGAGAACCTCCTCAATGGCGTAGTTCGCGACCTGACCTAAAAAGCTCCCCAGTTTTTCCCCGAGCTGAAGATAAGGTCTTAAAAACGGAAGAATGTCGGGGCTTACCACCGGGATGTTCACCGCATTGCGGGCCTCGCCGTAGAGAAGGTACTCAACCACCTGTTGGGCAATGGCGATCGCCACGTTCTCCTGGGCTTCTCCTGTGGAAGCGCCTAAATGGGGGGTGCTGACCACCTCCTCCAGTTCCAGAAGGGGGTTCCCAACAGCCGGCTCCTTCTCGAAAACATCGAGGGCTGCTCCGGCTACCCTCCCCGCCTTGAGGGCCTCATAGAGATCTTTTTCGTTGATGATTCCTCCTCGGGCACAATTGATCAAGATGACCCCACTTTTCATCTTCGTCATGGCATTCTTATCGATCAGGTTTCGGGTCTCTTCTGTCAAGGGAGTGTGAACGGAGATGAAATCGGACCGGGCGAGGAGTTCATCCAAAGATACGAGCTCTACCCCTTTCTTCTCGGCCACTTCAGGGGACAGATAGGGATCATAGCCAATGACCTTCATCTTCAAGCCCCTTGCGCGATCTGCGACGATTGTCCCGATGACGCCGATACCGACTAATCCGAGGGTCTTATTATATAGCTCCACTCCCATAAATTTTTTCTTCTCCCATTTGCCCTGCCTCATCGAAGATGTCGCCTGGGGAATCTTACGGGAGACCGAAAGCATCATAGCAATCGTATGCTCGGCAGCTGCGATGGCATTCTCCTGGGGAGTGTTCATGACCACGATTCCCTTTTTGGTCGCTGCAGGAAGATCCACATTGTCAAGACCTATCCCTGCTCTGCCAATCACCTTCAGGCGGCTTGCCGCTTCGATGATATCCTTCTTCAGTTTTGTCTCACTTCTGATAATGATCGCATCGTATTCAGGAATGATCTTCTTCAATTCCTCAGGGGGCAGACCTGGCTGAACATCGACTTTCAGACTTTTCGCCCTGCCCAAGATTTCCAGTCCTCTATTGGACAAAGGATCGCTCACGAGTACTTTCTTAACTTCCTCCATATGATCTCCGATCAAGGACCGCTTTGTTTGGGGTTTACCGAATTTGCCTCTAACCTCTCACCCTAAGTTCTCCGAAGGAGAACACCCCTCCTGCGTCTTTTCCTTCTTATTCCATCAACACCTCTTCAGCTGCTTTTATACCTCTACCTAATTCAAATGGATACCCCATCTCCTTCAGGAGCATTTCCAGGGCTGAGATCACCATCACCATGTCCAACCTTTCATAGTACCCAAGGTGGGCGATCCGAATGATCTTGCCTTTTGCCTGATCTTGTCCCCCTGCCACCGTGATCCCGAACTTCTCAAAAAAAAGGTTTTTCAACTTCCCTCCCGAAATCCCTTCTGGAACTTTGACTGCCGTGAGCGCATTGCTGGGAGAGTGGGGAGCATAGAGCTCAAGACCTAATGCCTTCACCGCTGCACGGGTAGCTGCAGCCAGTTTTTCATGTCTCTGAAAAACGGCTTCGAGCCCTTCTTTCTGAATGAGCTTAAGCGACTCTCTTAACCCCACGAATAAGGAGATGGCAGGGGTGAAGGCATTCTGATTCTTCTGGGCATTTTTCAATTCCTTCTTAAAATCGAAATAGAACTTGGGTAGATTCGATCTCTCCACAAACTTCCAGGCCTTGTCGCTTAAGGCGACAAAGGAGAGTCCCGGAGGAAGCATCAATGCCTTCTGAGAACCACTGACTAAAACGTCGATTCCCCATTGATCCATAGGAATATCGAAGACGCCAATGCCCGTGATTGCATCAACAACAAGGACCGTATTCTCATACCTTCTTACTATCTCAGCAATTTCTTTGATGGGATGTTTTACCCCGGTAGAAGTTTCACTGGCCTGAGTATAAACGGCTCGAATGGATGGATCAGCCTTTAATGCTCCTCCAATCGCCTGGGGTTCGACAGCCTTGCCCCACTCCACGTCAACGGGAACAAATTCAATCCCAAAGGCCTTACAGATTTCACCCCATCTCTCACCAAACTTTCCTCCCCGGACCACAAGGGCCTTATCCCCCTTCGCCAGAATGTTAGAAACCGCGCCCTCCATGGCACCGGTCCCGGAGGAAGTGAAGATCAAGACTTCATTCTTTGTCTGGAAAAGGTATTTCAATCCCTCCCTAACCTCTGAAAATAATCTTTCGAACTCCGGCTCCCGGTGGTGCATGATGGGCTCTGCCATCTTGAGAAGCACCTCAGGTGGTAGCATCGTCGGCCCCGGTGAGAATAGATATTTCTTTTCCATCAAATCCTCCTTCGATAGCCCTTCCCCTCCCAAGATTCACCGGGGAGGGCTCGTGCAAAATACGATGAAACCCCTTTCGCCAAGCCAAAAACGACTAAATATTATTTCATAATCCATGCGGTGTCAAGACTGCCTCACCGTTTTGTCGGAAACCTTGACCCATTCGGCGGCGCTAAAGTCCATTTCTAAAGGCCTAGAGAGAAGGCACGCTCAGGGTCAACCCTGAGCATGGTCAGGGTGCTTGTCGCGGGAACAGTCGGAGCATCAGGCCGGAGAGTCGAAGGGTTGACTTTTTCAGGATGATCTTATAATTTTAAAATGTTAGAAGAAGGAAAAATATCTTATGGATCGAATGATTACAAAAACACTGGCTGAGATCTACCTCAAACAGGGCGATTTTCGAAAGGCCTACGAAATCTTAAAAGTGGTTTCAGAGCAAGACCCCTCCGACAAAGAGACCCGCCAGAAGTTAGTCGAGCTAAGTGAAAGGTTGGGCCTCTCTCTTCCTTCCCTTTCCACAACCGATCACACCAGAAAAGAAAGGATCCGCCTCCTTAAGAAGGTGCTGGCCAACATTCGAGAACGGAGAAAAGGTTGAAAGGAAATTCGTACTATGAAATGAGACGGGACTCCGTCCGTGAAATCATGCGTGAGAATCATCTGAATGGAGTTCTTCTCACCAGTCTCGAAAACATCTCTTATCTTTGTGGTTTCACAGGAAGCGATGGCGCTTTCATCCTGACCTCGGATGGGTGCTATTTTCTGTGCGATTCTCGCTACTGGACTCAGGCAGACCAGGAAGTGAAGGGATGTCAGATTGTCCATTATAAGAAAAAACTGGATGGCATCTCTTCCCTCCTCTTGGAATTGGACGTTAAAAAGATCGGATTTGAATCCACCTCTCTCACCTTCTCGCTTTACCAATCGCTTCTGGGGAAATTAACCAACCAAGCAGAACTTTGCCCTCTCGAGGGGGAGATAAGAAATCTAAGAGCGGCCAAAGATGAAGCAGAAATGATCCTCATTCGCAAGGCCATCGATCTCGCATCACAGGCTTTCCTCCATATCACCGAAAGGCTTGAAGAGGGAGCGGTAGAGAAGGATGTTGCGCTGGAGATGGAATTTTTTATGAAGCGTACTGGGGTGCAAGGCCTCGGCTTCGATGTCATCATCGCCTCTGGCAAACGATCCGCTCTCCCTCATGGGAGGGCGAGTGAGAAACGAATTGAGAAGGGTGATTTCATTCTCATCGATTTCGGTTCAGACTTCAGAGGCTATCATTCCGATCAGACGCGAACATTGATCTGTGGAAATCCGTCCCCTGAACAGCAAAAAATTTATCAAATCGTAAAGGAGGCCCACGACAGGGCTCTCGACAGGGTTTGCTCAGGTATTCCGATCAGAGAGGTCGATCAAGCCGCGAGGGAGTATATCCAAGATCAGGGATACGGGGACTATTTCGGCCACGGAACAGGACACGGCATTGGCCTTGCCGTTCATGAAGACCCGGTCGTGAATAGCGAAAATGAAGACCTGCTGCGGGAGGGAATGGTTTTTACAATCGAACCCGGTATTTATATCCCCGATTGGGGAGGGGTACGAATTGAAGATATGGTGAGGGTCACGCCTCATGGAGCGGAGGTTCTGACTTATCTCCCAACAGAGCTGAGAGTAGTTTAGGTTGATGGTTCTTTGAGTTCGTTGGGTTTATTGAGTTTGTTGAGTTAACACAAGAAACGCAAGAAACCCAAGAAACTCGATAAACTTCAAATGGTCTTGACAATCGTCGTTGGTTTCTTATACTTTTAGCGAAACCCCGGATGCGGGCATAGCTCAGCTGGTAGAGCATCGGCTTCCCAAGCCGAGGGTCGCGGGTTCGATCCCCGTTGCCCGCTCCAAGATCCTCCAACCCCTTTATTTTTTCCTCTCTATTTTTACGGAGACCGTGTTGTAGCGGTCGGGGCACTCCACATCAATGCTATCTTTATCCCACCAGGGATATTTCCCACCAAATTGCATCGTGTTGAGGTAAGGAAAGATGTCGTGATAAAAGTAACCACAGAGCCCGCCCGAATCGTAGCAGTTCAATTCAAACTTCTGCCCCAGTTTATGGTTGGCATGGCAGGTCCCTTTCTGGCCCGTCACCGTAGCCGTAAACCTGATCCCGACTTTTTCTTCTTCCATGTAAATCCTCCCTGATTTAGAGTTCAATTCAAAATAGAAGCAGAAAATATTATAATAGAATCAAAAGAAACACTGCCATTCTATCATGGAGGCTATGAAAATGAAAGATGGTGAGTGGGGAAGATACCCCAAATCCAGGAAAAAAGTCAGTGAGAAGCCTATCGAGGAAGTGCTTAAAGAATTGCGCAAGCCTCCTTTCCCCTACAGTGACTACAGGGAACGTTCATTAAAGATCCACGGTCTTATCTGTGCAAAATGCGGGAGGGAATTTGATCACACCAATCGGCATCTGCTAACGGTCCACCATAAAGATGGGAACCCGAGAAACAATCCTCCGGACGGATCGAACTGGGAAAATCTATGTGTCTATTGCCATGACGACGAGCACAGCAGGGAACTTCTTGCGAAATATTTGACGGATGGAGAAAAAGATAAGTAGGGCAGGCCTTTAGGCCTGCTTATCGCCTGCCTGTGGCAGGCAGGCAAGGCTGAAGCCTTGCCCTACGAAACTGATCCTGAAACAAATTCAGGATGACAAAATACGAAGAATTAAGTGGAGAGGGCTCCACTAAGTGCTCTCTCAACTTGGCTTATGATTTGATTTTTTCTCTTTTTCAATTTTCCAGCCAAGGCATGCATCTTCTTTCTAAAAGATGGATCACGAATCGGGCCCAAATTGATCACAATATTGAGCAACCCGCCTTGCAAGGCTGTGTTGGCCAGATAGGCCGCAACGCCTGCATCACTGATAGCCTTGGGGTTTCCCTTTAGAATGAGAGCCTTCGCATATTCCAACAACTGGAGAGAATGACGACAGACTAATTGAGGTGTGATCGTTGCACCTTTAAAAGCCTTCTGTATCGATTTTGTCCGAATAACCCTCTCCCTTTCTGTATCCTTCGGAAGGCGAACGGCCCTCAGCACAGCCTCATAGGATCTGGCATCCTCCTCAACCGCTCGAAAGAGCCTCTTTTGAATCCTCAAGACATTCTTCTTGATCTCCTTTATCTCCTCTTGTTTCAGTCCGCCCTTCTTTACCGAAAGCCCAACGGTCATCAAAATGAGAGACGCCGAAAGTGCCCCTGCCAGAGCAGAGGCACTGCCTCCTCCAGGGGTAGGTGTAGCGGAAGAGAGTTTTTCTAAGAATTTCTTTATTTCCATTTCTCCTCCTCAAATGTCACCCTGAATTTATTTCAGGGTCTCATCCTCGACAAAAGTAAACCGGATTCTGAACCAAGTTCAGAATGACAAGATACAAATAAGACGCTACAAATTCTTTCTTCGCCCCCCCCTTGCACCCTCGCTTTCCCCTGTCGCAGGGGGAGGGATGTTTAAAGAACAGTTATTCGAATTCTAAGATGCGTTGTTCGATTACCTGACGCACTGAAAATTTTGGGTATTTTATATAATGCTGAGCGACCCCTTCCAAAACTCCCAAAGGGATTAATCCCACAATTTCCGATTCGGCGATTTCGACCCCCTGTCTAAGCGCTTCTTCTCTGATGAAGTCAAACACCTGCGGAATCCCGGTTGCTCGGTAGTTGGTCAGGTTCATCGAAACCTGAACCATTCCTTTTCCCTTGAGATCGACCCCCATCGCTCTTACATGAGGGAAACCCCCATCTTTAAAGCGCACTTTCTTGGCAATCTCTTTTGCAACATTCAGGTCTCTGGTTTTAAGATTAACGTTATAAGCGACCAGCGGAAAACGAGCGCCTACAACAGTGGCTCCTGACTTAGGGTTGAAAACATTAGGACCCTCGTCAGGTTTCCAACGAGGATCATTCAGCTTGTCCTTCAGCCCCTCATAC
>CAYMTD010000030.1:0-12656 GCA_964393245.1 uncultured Syntrophaceae bacterium | reverse complement strand
TCTTTGACCTTTGGGTGAAGGGGCAACAAGGTGGAGATGAAGGCAGATCGATCTTTTTAATAAAGGGAAAAAAGGGACAGAAGAGGGAGGAATTTCTTGCCTATTCGGTTCTGTTCTTCCATCCGCACCATCGATGGTTCATGGAGTAGATGAAGGCCAGGATTTCTGCTACGATGACGTAGACCGAAGGAGGAATCTCTTGATAGAAATCCAACTGGGCCAGAATCTCAACCAGGGCAGGATCTTTCTGGATCGGCACCCCATGTTTTTTGGCCAGCTCAATAATCTTCTGCGCCAATATTCCCGAACCTTTTGCCATGACCTTCGGGGCCCTGTCCTTTTCGGGGATATATTTGAGTGCTACTGCTCTTTTTGTAGGGCTTCTCTTCTCTTTTCGACTCATCCTGCTCAAATGACAATGTCCAGTAGAGATACTTTCTCCATCTCTTCGCTGAGGAAGCTCTCGGGAAGCTTCTCCTCATCTTCAACAGAAACACCCATCTGCACCTGTAAACCGATTCTCATCAGTGCTCCCTTAAGGTCAGGAAAGGCCTGGCTGAGAAAGGTTGCTATCTCCGGCTCAGGAACTTTGAAAAGGCAGTAAAGAGCTTTTCCTCTCACCTGGGCCTCAATCCTCACCTTCCCCCATTCCGGCATGTGGAGTAAAAAGGATATGGATATTCCCTCGGAGTCAGAGAGATCCGGGGCGGAAGGTGGGAGAGAGATGCTCATTTCAACAAACTGAAGGTGATCTTGGAACCAGAGAGGCAGGAGGAGAAAGATCTTCCCCTGAGGGTCGGACGGATGAAAGTTCAAGATCTGATACCCTTCGATCTTATGAAGGAGTCGATCCAGACCGTCCACAAGCTCTTTCAAGGTCGTAAGATGTCTCTCCGGAATATTTCCAGTGGCGAGGAAAGACTTTAATTCATTTCTCAGTCGGATGACTAACCCCTTCAGGTCTTTCGTTACCACTTGATCGAACCGATCTTCCCCGTGGCTTTCGATCAGATGTCCCAGTCGATGTTCGAAAAAGAGGCCCGATTGGGTGATGAATTCCTGGAGATCATTCGCATCTAAAGAGAAAGGTTCCTGAAGGGAAAAGCGGTGGACGAGACCATGCAGCGCTTCTGCCGTTGTTCTTACCGAGGAAGGGATTGCCTCGGATTTCATGGCCCAGAGACTGAGCAAGGCCTTCGGTAGGTTCTCCAAAGAAGGAGCATCCGTCAGATATTGGGTGGCCCAGGAAGCCATCGGCACATTCTCCCTTTCTCCCTCCGGGAGGAGTTTCAGGATCACTTGAGGATCTGTGGCCTCCACCCGGAAATATCCTTTCATGTTCAGGCAGAGGGGAAGATGGCTCTCTGCCAGGAAATCGTGGCCTCTCATCTGGATCATGACGTGATGATCATCGAGCTGTTGGACGACGTTCCCCTCAAGGACATCCCCGATACGAAAGAAGGAAGGATCTCCCTGGACGGAAGATTTCAGCTGGATCAGTCTTGAGAGGGGTGGGAGGTCAATCGGGTTCATTGGGAATGGAAGGCCTTCAATGGCCTATGGACGGTACCTCTTCAAATCGAGAATGAGTTCAACCTCTCCTTTGGAAAGGTGGAGCCGCCGGGAAATCTCAGAGACATCACAACCTGTCCTGACTAAGTCACAAACCTGGTCGCCAAGGTCTCTCTCCTCCCCATCGTGAGAAAGCCTCCCTCCCTTTCCTTCGCCCTCTTTCAACAGAATCTCGAAGGTCCGGATCTTTTCGTCCAGCTGAGCGATCAATCGTCTCACGATCACCTTCTTCTCTTCCAAATTCTTTGACAGGCCCTGGCAGATCGTCTCGGATTCCCGGGCCCATTCCCTTATTTGATCGGAATCCAGAAGAGGAGATTCTTTGGCCGCCGACCGGGGCAGAATTCGTCTCATAGAAACGAGCGTGATGAGAAGGGAGAGAAGAAGAGTCCCTTCGATGACGATCAACCCTGTCTCAACATTGATGAAGTTCATGAAATACGTCCAGTCCATCTTTCCTCCCTTGTTTTCTGGTCAAATGACGATGTCTATGATCTTTCCAGAAGGTTCTTTCTCGGAGGAATCGACGTCCTCTTTCATCTCCTTTTGTGGGGAGTCGGGAACGGATTCCTCCTCTCTCTTTTTCTTCTTGCTCTTTTTGGGAACGTCCTGACGGTTCATTCCTTTCTTGGAGTCCCCCAGCTTCTCCATAGGAGGGAGACGATCCAATTTCGAAAGGATCCCGATATCGTCGCTCATGGTAAGTGACTTCTCCCTTTCTTAGGGACTTTCCTTCAAATGGCGTTTCAATTTCCCTCTCAATTTGAGAATGCCTTGGGTATGGATCTGGCATATCCGCGATTCGGTCAACTCCAGAACCTCGACGATCTCCTTCAAGGTCAGATCCTCAAAATAGTAGAGGGAGAGGACTAATTTCTATCGGGGAGAGAGTTCCTCGATGGCACGGGCCAATAGATCTTTCAGCTCTTTGAGGTTGAGGAGATGGAAGGGATCATTCTCCTTTCTGTCGGCGAGGAGGCTCAAGATGTCCTCATCTGAGAGTTGATAGCCTTTGGTGGGGAGAAACTCCATGTCCAGAAAGGAGATCCCTTTGATCTCATTGATCCATTCGAAGTAGTTTTCCATCGAAAGGCCCAACGCTGAAGCGACCTCCTCATCGTCCACCGTGCGGCCCTTCTCTCTCTCTAAATGGAGAACCGTCTGCTCCACTTTGGTGGCCTTCTGCCTTATGGACCGGGGAACCCAGTCGAGGGCCCTCAACTCATCGAGCATGGCTCCCCGGATCCGGAACTCCGCGTACGTCTTGAATTCGACATTCCTGCCCGGATCGAACTTGTTGATGGCATCGATGAGACCGAGCACGCCTGCACCGATCAGGTCATCGACCATGATATGAGCGGGGAGCCTCATAGCCAGCCGATGGGCAATGTATTTGATGAGGGGGGTATACTGAAGGATCGTTTTTTCCCGCTCAGAGGTCTGAGTCTCCGGAACGGTCGAGGGGGCTGCCTGCCCATAGGGCATGGCTTGCTGCAAGGCCTTGGGTTTCATAGCCTCTCCCCCTTCTGATCTGAACGTTGATACGATTGAAGGAGTTGCTTCCAGAAGAACTGAACCCGGCCAATGCCCTTATCTCGGAGCGGTCTCTCCG
The DNA here is from genome assembly GCA_964393245.1 of uncultured Syntrophaceae bacterium. Classification (GTDB taxonomy): domain Bacteria; phylum Desulfobacterota; class BSN033; order BSN033; family UBA1163; genus CAYMJV01. The sequence continues at coordinate 9,472 of CAYMTD010000030.1, read as the reverse complement.
AAAGGATCATGGCCAAATCGATAAAGCCTCTGCTCGAGGGGGCCCTGGGATAGATCTCCAGAACCGGTCGCTGGTTTCTGACCGCAGAAAGGAGCTTCTCATCGTAAGGGAGGAACCCGAGGTAGTCGATTGACAGGCTCCCCAGGAAGTGATCGGCTGCGCGGCTGATCTTTTGAAATACCTCCTTTGCCTCCTCGGCGCTCTTGGCCAGATTGATCAGGATCATGAAATCTTTCTTGTTAAATCGGGTGGACAAAACCTTGATCAAGGCATAGGCATCGGTGATCGAAGTGGGCTCTGGGGTTGCAATGACAATCGATTCCTGGGCCGCCGTATTGAAATAGAGAACATTGGAAGAGATTCCCGCTCCCGTATCGATCAGGAGGAGGTCGATCTCGTCAGCGATGAGATCCACCTCATTGAGGAGAAAGAGTTTCTCGGTTTCACTGAGATTCACGAGCTCGTAAACACCCGAACTTGCGGGCAGGATCGACATCCCGCCCGGACCCTTGGTCAGGATCTCCGAGAGGCTCTTCTCCCCCCTCAAGAAATGTTCGATGGTATATTGAGGCGTCAATCCCAACAGAACGTCGATGTTGGCCAGTCCCAGGTCTGCATCGAGGACCAAGACCTTTCTTCCCATCCGGCTGAAGGCGAAAGCCAGGTTGGCCACCACATTCGTCTTCCCGACCCCTCCCTTTCCACTCGTGATCGAAATGACCCTTGGACACTCGGGCAAAGGCATCTCCCCTGCTCTGTCCGCAGAAGATGGAGAAGGGTCGGTTCGAGCCATGAGGGTCCGCAATCTATCTGCTTGATCCATAGAGATCACCCTTTATCTAATTCCATTGGATTTGATTCAATACGAGATCAGCCACCTTCCCCTTGGTCGCCAATTCAACATCCTCTGGAACCCGTTGACCACAGGTGAGGTAGGAAAGGGGTCTTCTGTCTCGCATCAACTGATTGAGCATGGGCGCATATTCCTCTGTCTCATCGACTTTGCTGAAGATGTAACTGGCAATAGGAAGGAGGCTGAACCTCTCTACGATCCTGATCAGGTCTTTCTCCTTCGTCGTCGCACTGAGGACGAGGTGATTTTCAATTCGTGGATGCACCGTCAACAAGCCTTTCAATTCGTCGAGATGGCTCGGTTGGTTCGGGCTCCTTCCGGCTGTATCGATCAGGACAATATCTTGATCTCTGTTCCTCTCGATGATCTGCTTGAGTTCCTCCGAATCCATGGCAATCTCCAGGGGGACACCTAAGATCTGGGCATAGGACCTCAACTGTTCGACGGCTCCAATCCGGTACGTATCAAGGGTAATGAGTGTGATCTTTTTGGCAAAGTTTAAACGGAAATGGGCTGCCAGTTTAACCAGGGTCGTCGTCTTCCCCACGCCCGTTGGCCCGATGAAAGACCATATCTTCGGATCAACCGAAGAAGGCCCGGTCACATCGATCTTTTCCATCAGCTTCCGGCGGAGGGAATTTCGATAGGCCTCCGAAAGTGTCTGCGAGGGCACCTCTTCCCGAAGGGTTGAAATCTGTTCAAAGAGATTGTAGACAAACTCAGGGCAGAGGCCTGTGGACAAGATCCTCTGGATGATCGCCTCCTCCTCGCCCTTCTTCTCCCTCAGATTTTCTCTTTTCGAAGGAGGAAAGCAAGGCTGACCCGATTCAGCTCCGGGATCGGTCCGTCGATCAATGGCCGCGACCACTTCAACCCAGGACCGCCGGGAAAATTCAAAAGGAAAAGAGGACTTCTTCACCTTTTTCGTCGATAGGATCAGGGCATCTGGCCCCATGGCCTCTTTCACCTGTTTCAAGGCCTCATGAACATTTCTCGCTTCGAATCGTTTGATCTGCATTCACCCTCTCCGATCTCGGCCTCCCTTTACCCTTCAAAGGGACGGACCGGTTGACCCTCATGGAAAAGAGACCACCCCCAGGGATTGGATCTTTGCCTGGGGTGTTAATTCACTGTGCGAGAGGACCGCTACCTGCGGTAGAAAACGTTCCAGCAATCGCTTCAGGTGTCGCCGGATGATGGGCGAGCAGAGGATGACCGGCTGATAATGAAGCGGACCGATTCGATCCATACACTGATGGATACTGCCCAGTATCTTTTGGGCGAGGTTCGGTTCCAGGGCCAAGGTCGTTCCATATTCCCCTTTCTGGATCTTTTCCCTTAAGACATCCTCCATCCTCTGATCGAGGGCGATAAGAGGCAGGATCCCTTCTGGCGTTTCGTACTGTCTCACAATGGCCCGGGCCAACTTCTGGCGGACATATTCGGTCAGGATATCCGGGTCTTTCGTCAAGACAGCATAGTCCGCCAGGGTTTCCACAATGGTCAAGAGATCTCGAATCGAGACCCGTTCCTTCAAGAGGTTCTGTAAGACCTTTTGGACCACTCCCAGAGAGAGAAGGTGGGGCGTTAATTCTTCGACCGCCTTGGGATGTTGCTCAGCCAGCCGATCCAATAGTCTCTGAACGTCCTGTCTGCCCAAGAGCTCATCCGCATGCGATCGGATCACCTCGGTCAGGTGCGTTGCCAGGATCGTCGAGATGTCCACTACCGTATAGCCGGCGAACTGGGCTTCATCCTTCTTCTTCTCCTGAATCCACAAGGCTGGAAGTTGGAAGACAGGTTCTTGGGTCGGGACCCCTTCAATCGTTCGTTTGATCTCACCCGGGCTGAGGGCCATGGCATAACCAAGCATCATTTCCCCTCTCGCCACTTCATTTCCTTTGATGAGAATGCGATATTCTCCCGGTTTCAATTGAAGGTTGTCCCGCACACGAAGGGGTGGAACAACCATTCCAAGCTCTGTGACGATCTGCCTCCGGATGGCGCGGATCCGTTCCAAGAGATCCCCTTTCTGCTCCTCATCGACCAAGGGGATCAATCCATAGCCCACTTCAAGTTCCAACCGGTCCAAATGGAGCAAGGCCTCCACCTGCTCCGGAGCTGGCAGCGGCTGGGCCTTCTCAGCCACTTCCATTTCTCTCTTTTCCAGACGGCTCTGCCTCTTCAGGGCTACATAACCGGCAAGACCGATGACGGAGGAGAGGCCGATGAAGGGAAGATGGGGGAGCCCCGGAATCAGGCCCATGGCCAGAAGGATCCCGGCTGAAAGGCCAATGGGCTGAAGCTTGAACTGTTTTCCCAGCTCCTTCCCCATGCTATATTCGGAAGCGGCCCGGCTGACAATAATGCCTGCGGCCGTTGAGATCATGAGGGCCGGAATCTGGGCAACCAGGGCATCGCCGATGGTGAGGACGGTATAGGTCTGAGCAGCTGTCACGAAAGCGAGTTTGTGTTGCAGGACTCCGATGATGAATCCTCCAATGATATTGATGAGAATGATCAGGAGGCCAGCAATCGCCTCCCCTCTGACAAACTTGCTCGCCCCATCCATGGCTCCGTAGAAATCTGCCTCCCGGCCAATCAGGACCCTTCTCCTCCTCGCCTCCTTTTCATCAATGATCCCTGCATTGAGATCCGCATCGATGCTCATCTGTTTTCCGGGCATGGCGTCCAAGGTGAACCGGGCGGCCACCTCTGCAATCCGGCCACTCCCACGGGTGATGACGACGAAGTTAATGATGACGAGAATGATGAAGATGATGAACCCGACAAAATAGTTCCCACCGATGACGAAATTGCCGAAGGACCTGATCACATGACCTGCCGCAGAGGTCCCTTCATTCCCATGGAGGAGGATGAGGCGGGTGGAGGCAATATTCAGGGAGAGCCGGTAGAGGGTCGTCATGAGGAGCAGAGAAGGAAAGGTAGAAAACTCCAGTGGATTCGTGATGGCCAAGGAGGTGAGCAGAATGACCAGAGAGATGACGATACTGAAGGAGAGGAGAATGTCCAAAAGAAGAGAAGGGAGAGGGAAGACCATCACCAGCAGGATGGCAACCACCCCAAGGGCCATGTAGACTTCGCTCTGATCGATGAGGAACTTCCGTCTCGGTTGGGCAAGGGGTGGGCTGATCGGCTTCATAGAGTTCCATCCTTTCTATAGAATCCTATTCTTCATTCGGTACACATAGGCCAGGATATCGGCGACTGCATGATAAAGGGTTGAAGGGATCATCTGACCCAGTTCTATCGTCCTGTAGAGGATCTGGGCAAGGGGCTTGTTCTCAACGACGAGAATGTGATGGGCTCGACCGATCTCTATGATCTTCTCTGCGATCCACCCTGCTCCCTTGGCCACGACCTTGGGGGCCTCCATCTCGTGCCTTCGATAGACCAGCGCCACGGCGAGATGGGTCGGGTTCGTAATGATCACATCGGCTTTGGGCACCTCGTCCATCATTCGTCTTCTGGCCAGCTGGCGCTGAATGCTTCGTATCCTCGACTTGATGAGGGGATCTCCTTCGGTCATACGAAATTCCTCTTTCAGCTCTTGCCTCGTCATACGGAGATTTTTCTCATAGGTCAGCCGCTGGAAGAGATAATCAAGGCCTGACAGAAGGAGCATCATCAAGCCTGTCTTCAAGAGGAGGCTCCATAAAATGGAACTGAGGGTGCGAAAGAGGAGACCCGGCTCCTGACCCGTGAGCCGAAGAATTTGAGTCCACTCCTTTTTCATCGTGGACCATACCACCACGCCCACGATGACCATTTTGAAAAACGATTTCAGCAACTCCACGAGGGAGACCCTCGAAAAGACCCGCTTCAACCCCTTTAGGAAATCGATCCTGGACCAGTCGGGTCTCATCCCCTCGATGGAAAAGAGAAAGCCGCTTTGAACGAGGTGACCCAACAAGGCGATGGCCAGCGTCACTCCTAAAACAGGAGAGAGGGTGAAGAGGACAGAGCGGATGACTTCGCCTTGGATAGCTTGAACGCTGCCCGGATGAAGAGACCCCGTCTCCATCTGTTTAAACATCCGGACCATCAGTGTGGAAAGTTGATTGAAGATCAAGGACCCGGAAACAAAGAGAACCGATATCCCCCCTATCAGGACCAGGACGGAAGGAATCTCCCGGCTCTTCGCAACCTGTCCTCTTTTTCGCGCCTCTTCCCGCCGCCTGGGCGTTGCCTGTTCTGTCCGTTCCGAAAAGGATTCTTCAGCCATGGCTATCTCTTCATCAACGGCAGGAGGGTCGTGACCAAACCCCTCCCCGATTCCTCCAGAAGGCTTTTTAAGAAGGGCCCCAGAAGTTCCATCGAAAGGCCCATGAAGACCAATCCAAAACCGATGGTCAATGGAAAACTGCTGATCAGAAGATTCATCTGAGGAATCATTCTGGCCATGACGCCCAGCCCGAACTGGATGAGGATCAGCGCGGCCGTCACCGGCGCAACCATCTGGAGGGCAATCCAAAACATCTTCCCGGAAAGACGAATCAGATGTTGGAAGAGACCTTCCTGGAAGACAAACCCCCCGGGAGGAAGAAGATGAAAACTCTGGATCAACGCTCTAAAAAACCAGTGATGTCCATCGATGGAAAGAAAGATCAGCAATCCCAGCAGATAATAGAATTGGGAGATGAGGGTACCGTCCATGCCCGATTGGGGATCGAGGACATTGGCCACCCCGAATCCCATCTGAAATCCTGCAAACTCTCCAGCCAGCTGAATGCCTCCCAGAATGAAGCGGATGGAAAGACCTAACAGGAAACCGATCAGAAACTCAGAGAGCAGGAAGAACCCTAAACTGTAAACGTCGAGGGGAAACGAGGAAGGTTCTACTTTGACAGTCGGCCAGAGGACGAGGCTGATCGTCAGAGTGAGCCCTACCTTCAGCAGAGGCGGAAGATTCCGGGCATTGAACAGGGGCATCATAAAGAGGACAGGCGCCACCCGCATCATCACCAGAAAGAAGGCCGCAAATTGACTGGATGACCATTGGATCAGGGTTGGCGACATCACCGGGCGAATCTCCTCAACGGATGTGCTGTGGCAACTGTGTGATCAACCGTTCCGTGAAAAAGACCATCTTTTGAATCATCCACGGCAACAGAAAGAAGAGACTGACCAGCACGGCGACAATTTTGGGAACGAAGGTCAAGGTCATTTCATGAATCTGTGTCACCGCTTGGAAAAGGCTCACCAGCAGTCCCACGACCAATCCCACCCCTAGGATCGGCAGGGAAATAGATAACGTAATCTCAATCGTCTCTTTGGCAATGCCGAGGACGAGCTCCGGGTTCATTTCCATCCTCCTTAATAGAAGCTTCGGACCATCGACCCCACAATGAGATGCCACCCATCCACCAGGACGAAAAGCAAGAGCTTGAAGGGTAAGGAGATCATCACAGGGGGGAGCATCATCATCCCCATCGACAGCAGGACGCTTGAGACAACCATGTCAATGACCAGAAAGGGTAAGAAAAGGATGAACCCCATCTGAAAAGCCGTCTTCAACTCACTGATCATGAAGGCCGGAAGGAGCACGGTCGTCGGGATGTCATCGCGGTTGCCGGGTCTGGTGATCTTTGCCATATCGATGAAGAGCGCGAGATCCTTTTCGCGAGTCTGCTTCAACATGAACTGACGAACGGGCTTCATCGCTTCTTCCAGGGCCTTTTCATGGGAGATCTTTTTTTCTCGGTAGGGGATCCATGCGTTCTCCCGGACGGTTTGCAAGACAGGGCTCATGATGAAAAAGGTCAAGAAAAGCGAGAGCCCGACCAAGATCTGGTTGGGAGGCATCTGGTGAATTCCCAAAGCACTTCTTAGGAAAGAGAAGACCACCACCAGCCGGGTAAAGGAGGTCATCATGATCAGGATAGCAGGAGCTAAGGACAGGATGGTCAGAATGAACAGGATTTGAATAAGAACAGAGATCTCACCCGGCTCCTTCGATTCTCCGACCCCGATCTTCAAGGTCGGAAGAGGCAAGGGCTGGGATTGGCCAAAGGCTGTTGAAGAACAAGAAAGAAAGAAGCCTCCCACCATCATTCCGATGAGGAAGAGAACGCAGAGCCGGATCCGACTATCGGCCATGAATCCTCCTTAGGGGGCTCCATCTGGGCTCCTTGGACCCAAGAGGAAGATGATGCAGAAAACGGAGCAGAGAGAGGGGTTCGGTCCGGTTTGCGGAATTCTCCATCAACCGCTCGACAAACGCCTTGTTCTCTATCTTCGTGAGAAGGGTCACCTGTGTCTCCGAAATCCCGAGGGCCAAAACTTCTCCCCCGATCTCGACCAAGGAAATATATTTTTGAGGGGCAATGGACTGAGTTCCTAAGATCCTAATCCCATGGTTGAAAGCGGGCCCTCTCTTCGCCATCCCATTTCTTTTCAAACCCCGGACCACGAAAAAGAGAAGGCCGCAGACCATCCCGAGCGCCAAGATCATCTTCAGAATAGCCCAGATCATCGATTCCACCCTATCCTCCTAACTGCTTCACCCGTTCCGTGGGGCTGATGATGTCAGTGAGACGGACGCCAAACTTCTCATTGACCACCACCACCTCTCCCCGAGCAACCAGTTTTTGATTGACGAAAACTTCGAGGGGCTCCCCGGCCAATTTGGAAAGTTCGATGACCGATCCCTGGCCTAATTGTAAGAGCTCGCTGATCAACATCTTCGTCCTTCCCAGCTCCACAGAGATTTCCAGAGGGATATCCAAGATGAAATCGAGATTGGGAACTTCTTTTTGAACAAAGCTGTTTGCCTCGGCTCCTTGCTTTTTTTCCATATCTTCTTTTAGATTTTGACTTTCCTGTTCCATCCCGCTGTCCCTTTCTCTCTTCTCAGGAAATCTTTATTTCCCGCTCGATCTGAATGGCCTTGTTCTCACCACATACTCCGGCTCTCCCTAAGAATTTGGGTATACCTTGAACCTCGACCACCAAAGGTTCGGCGACGTCTTTTTTCAATGGAAGGATATCCCCCACCTTCAACTGAAGGAGATCCTGAACCATGATTTGATGTTTTCCCATCTCCACCCTTATCTCAACCTCGGTATTTTTAAGGCGGTCGAGAAACCTCCTAACCCAGCTCCGGTCCACTTCCATCCGGTCGCTCTGATATCCTGAATAGAGTTTATTCTTGATGGGTTCGATGATGGAATAGGGGATACAGAGGGTCACCATCCCTGTAAACTGATCCAACTCCACACCAAAGGTGATGGTGATCACAAGATCACTGGGGGTCACGATACTTACAAACTGGGGATTGATCTCGCTCCGAACGAACTGAAAGGTTAAAGGGTGAACCGCATTCCATGCCCTTTCCAGATCTGAAAAGATCATCATAACCAATTTTTGGATGAGTCGAGATTCGATGGCTGTAAAATCCCGGCCTTCGATTCGGAACGCAGTCTTCCCCGCTCCCCCGAAGAAGACATCCAGCAATGTAAAGATGAGTTTCGATTCCAAGACCAATAGGGCATGGCCTCTCAGAGGTTCCATCCTGAAAACATGAAGGCTGCTCGGGACAGGGAGGGTCTTGATGAATTCACCAAACTTCGCCATCTGAATTCCTCGAGCCCCCACATCGATGATCTTCCGAAGAGAGGTTGAAAGACTGTTTCGGAAGAGTCGTGAAAAGTGGTCATTGATGATCTCCAACGTAGGCATTCGGCCTCGGATGATACGATCCTGATTAGTGAAGTCATAGGGAACGACACCGGGGCGTTCTACAGATTCGGGTGTGGTATCCACTTTTCCTGTGTCCATCCCCCGGAGGAGGGCATCGATCTCTTCTTGGGATAATATTTTATCCATCCGGTTAGACCTTTATTGAACGACAAATTCGGTGAAGTAGACCGTCTTCACCTTGACGTGGCTAAACAGAGAGTTGGCTTTGGAAACAATCTCCTCTTTGAGCCTTCTCTTTCCTTCCGAATCGTAGATCTCTTTGTAGCCTTTCGCCGAGAGGATGGTTAAGATGGAGTCTCGGAGCTGAGGGAGTCGGCGATCATACTCCTCATGGGGTTTTGGCTCTTGACTTTCAAGATTGATCTTCACCTTCAGGTATCTCGGCCCTTCCGTTTCGGCAAGATTAACGATAAAGTGATCCATCTCGTAGATATAGCCTTGCTTTACCAGAGACGTTTCTTGAGGTGCCTTCTGGCCCTTCAATCCAATAGGGATAACCCCCGGTATGAAAATGACGAGAGAACCCATGGCTCCCAGCATGATTACCGAGGTTCCAATGATCAGGAGCAGCTTCCTTCCTCCTTTGCGCTTCGAGGGGGTAGGGATGTCCTCCTTCTGATCTTTTGCTGCTGGATCAACAGGATGATCGGCCATAGGGTTAACTTCCTTGCAATTCTGATCCTGCATTTGAGAAGAGCAATGACTATGCCAATCTCCAAACTTTTCTCAAGGCATCTAATAGGCTGAAATAATAGAATATTTTTTTCGATGGGGGAGAATGAGGGGATCGAGGGAGTGTCAATCGCCGGTCATTTGTCAATAGTTTGACAGTTAAAGTGAGTATATCAAGTAGTTTCGAATTTGGAGTCTGAGGTTTGAGGCAAGGATGCTACTCCA
>CAYMTD010000029.1:0-12969 GCA_964393245.1 uncultured Syntrophaceae bacterium | reverse complement strand
GGTTTGAATACACAGACGGTGGTCTTCCGTTCATCCGGAGTCAAAATGTCTTGTGGGGAAACCTCGATTTGAGCGATGTAGCCTATCTTCCTCCAGTATTCAATAAATCACACAAGAATTCCATCATACATCAAGGAGACATTCTTTTGAATTTGGTTGGAGCCTCCGTTGGAAGGTGCACAATTGCAACCCAAGCTATTGAAGGCGCGAACTGTAATCAAGCAGTTGCTATTATTCGGTTAGTGCCAGACGGGATGCTCAATAAATTCTTAGTCTACTTTTTACTATCACCCTATGCCCAAGAACACATCCATGAGACCAAAGCGGATGTTGCTAGGGCGAATTTTAATCTTGATGATATACGTCCCATGGTTGTTCCCGTTCCACCATTGTCCGAACAACAAGAAATCGTGCGCCGGGTTGAGGCAATGTTTAAAGTGGTTGATACTGTGGAGAACCGAGTAGAAGCAGCCAAAGTAAGAGCAGAAAGGCTTACCCAAGCTATCCTGGCCAAAGCCTTCCGGGGCGAATTGGTTCCAACCGAAGCCGAACTCGCCCGCCGTGAAGGGCGATCCTATGAATCTGCTTCAGAGCTCTTGGCCCGCATCAAGACTGCACGCGAGACAAGTAAAAAACCCGAATCAGGTCAATGGTACCGAGCCAACAAGAAGATCCACTGACCTCGGTTCGGTATTCTTTGTTGAAAATAAATTATGAACGCACTCATTGATACAAACATTTTCATTTCTCGCGAAGACTACAAACAAGTTCCACCAAGCCTGTCCTCGCTTCTTCGGCTCTTTGAGCAGAATTCCGTTAGAATCTTTGTCCATCCTATGTCCAAAGAGGATATAAAGAGGGACCCTGATGTTACGAGGAAGGCGATATCTTTATCAAAAATCCTGGCCTATCCAGAATTAGACTCCCCACCTACAAGCCAAGGAGACGCAGGCTTCACTGGAATTGTTGGCGCTCCTCGCACAGATAGAGAGATCGTTGATAATGAGCTTCTGTATGCCATCTATAGGGATGCTGCCGATTTCCTCATTAGTAATGACACTGAGATTTTGCGGAAAGCAGAAAAAATTGGCATAGCCGACAGGGTATTCGATGTCGGAGAAGCACTCGTATTCTTTAAAGCACAATTTATCCGTCACGCCACCGCCCCTACTCCAGCGATACGGCATGTCCCGGTCTACAATTTGAGGCTGTGCGATCCCATACTTGAGTCACTGAAGGCGGACTATCCAGAGTTCGAAACCTGGTGGAAGAGGATATCCCGGGAAGGTAGAAAGGCATGGGTCTCAGAGAAACCTGACAAAACCCTTGGGGCATTGTTAATCCTGAAGGAGGAAGATGAACCAATTGACTGCACCCCGCCCTTAGGAAAAAAGTGGCGTCTAAAGATATCCACCCTGATCGTTAAACACATGGGCCAAAAAATTGGTGAGCTGTTCCTTAAATTGGCAATCAATCACGCGATAGAGAATAACATCATTGAGGTCTACTTGACTCACTATGTGAAGCCGAATGATGAATTGATAAACCTTTTGGATCAATATGGTTTTTTAAAAGTAGGGAGAAAAAACAACGGGGAGGATGTTTTTTCCAAAACCATTGCACCAATTGTTCCGAGTGAAGAATTGGAAAGTCTCCGCCCAAAAGAGCTCAACAGGAAGTACTATCCCTCTTTTTATGATGGCCCACGGGTAAGAAAACATATCATCCCTATAAGGCCTGAATACCATGACAGGCTTTTCATAGAATACCGCCACAGGATACCGGGCTTGAGGGAGGCTACAGGTGAGCTAATCGTCGAAGGGAATACAATCCAGAAGGCATATATATGCCACGCCAGGAGCAAGAAACTGGGCGAGGGTGATGTTTTGGTTTTTTATAGGTCGCAGGACAAGATGTTAACTTCTGTCTGCTCCTTAGACAGGATTTTTCGCGACCTTGCCAGTTATGAAGAAGTTATGAAGCTGGTTGGCAAAAGGACAGTCTACTCAAAAGATGAACTGGTAAGTCTCGTCAACCATGGTCCGGTGATGATTATATTTTTTCTCTTGCATTTCGACCTAAAGAAATATATAAGTTTACGTAATCTCCAAGACGCTGGTATCGTTCGAAGAGCTCCACAATCAGTGATTGAGATATCAAATGAAAGATATCAACAAATATTGAAGATGGGGGGCTTGGATGAACGTTTTACTCTCCATTAAACCCAAATACGCAGAGCTTATTAAGTCCGGGATCAAGAAATATGAATTCAGAAGAAAAATTTTCAAGAAAGCTGGCGGTTGTAGGGTCTTTATTTACTCAACATCACCCGTCAAGAAGATCACTGGCCTTTTTGATGCATCGTTAATTCATCAAGATTCTCCTCGTAGAATTTGGGAAATGTTTGGCCCGTATTCCGGAATATCTGAACGCGAATTCTTTCGGTATTTCAAAGGTTGTGAGATTGCATACGCGATAGAAATTAGAAATCTGGTTATCTTCGAGGAACCGAGGGATCCGTCCGATTATTTCTTCGAGTTCAGCCCTCCCCAGTCATATCGTTACTTCAACCCTCACCAAAGACCTCTCCCGTTTCTAAAAAACTCAGAGCATGCAACGAATAAGTCGATGTGTCATCCGTAACAAAGTGGGCCATTTCGATTAGATCGGGGGGAGAGACGAGGAGGCTATAAGCGTGGCCAGAGAGAGATGTCAATTATGTGGGGGAAGCAAAGCCAAACGGACCTGTAAGATCAAAGGCAATATAGGAATCTGTCCTGTCTGTTGTTCAACAATACGTACAGATCAGTGCTTGGACTGCACTCACTACGAAGCTTCTATCAGGTACCATTCTGGAAAATCCGAAAAGCAAATAAAAGAGAAGCCTTTCATTGCTCAAATTATTCCGGAAATTGATGAAGAATGCGATCGGATCTTATCTATGGTGGAATCCGGTCATCTGTCACGTGGTGAAAACCTAATGAGGGAGCTTTACAAGAAGTATCCACATTATCATACTGTTCTGTATGGCATGGGCGTTTGCTACGCCTTCCAGGAGAAATTTGAAGAAGCCGTTGAATTTTTTAAAAAGGCTGTAGACATCTTTCCATATCTAACCGAAGCCCATTTCAATATGGCGATGGCGTATACTAAGCTGGGAGAGATTGGCGGAATGGTCAGGGGATTCAAGGAGGTTATTCGGATCGGTAGCGATAAGGAACTGGTTTCTGAAGCCAGGAAAAGATTGGACGATTTGGAAAAGATGGTTTATGAGCTTAAGGGATTTACTTTGGATACCTATGTTGAAAATAGTGAAATCTACAGCAAAGCCTTCGCAGCCTTACAGAGCCAGGACTTTACATCGGCAATAAACCTTTTCCGACGTGTTTTAAAAACCGATCCCAAACATGTTCAGTCTTGGGGAAATTTGGGGCTGGCGTACGCCAGCATTGGAGAAAAGGGCAAAGCACTTGACTGCTTTGATAAGGCATTGGAACTCGATCCAGAATATGAAATAGCTGCAGTAAATAGAATGGGCGTTGAGAAAATGGTGGATGGGGAGCCCCTTAAATGGGAGATGGACAGCGTTAATTATTACAGAGATTACAGGGGCAAGGGGAAGAAATCCTATGTTGGTGAAACCATTAGAAATTGTTTCCAAAAAGGTGATTGAGAATACCAAATCCTGGCGTCACCCTCTTAGGGCCGGGCATAAATAATTTGCTGTTTGGGGGCTATTAATGCAAAAACGTGCAAGAAAATTATTGACATGCGTTTCGTCATTTGGCATGATATATGACGATGAAATCGTCAAATAGGAACCAGCGCGATGATCCGCCTTATATCCCAAGGATACTGGATATCCCCGCCTTGGTCGATAAAAAGTCTCATTTCCTCTTCGGACCGCGCCAGACTGGAAAGACCTCCTTAATTCATCATACCCTGAAGGGAGTTAAGGTTTACGATCTCCTCGAGAGCACAATCTACCTGGCCTTAAGTCAAAATCCTGGCCGGATCGGGCAGGAACTGACCGCAAAGGACCGCATTGTAGTAATCGATGAAATCCAGCGTCTCCCAGTTCTACTGAATGAAGTGCATCGCCTCATCGAGACGCTTGGGATTCGATTCTTGCTGACAGGTTCAAGTGCGCGTAAGCATCGTCGGGGTGGCGTTAATCTCTTAGGAGGAAGGGCAAGGACAAAATATTTGCACCCCTTCACTTCCAAGGAGCTGGGCGATAAGTTCGACCTTAACCGTGCGATAGAACGGGGACTTCTACCATCGATCTATTTTTCTGATGATCCTCGGGCTGACTTAAAGGCCTATGCTGGATCTTACCTCCAGGAAGAAATCATTGCTGAAGGGACAACCCGTAACCTTCCTGCTTTTAGTCGGTTCTTAAAGGTGGCCGCTCTTTACAATGGTCAGATCGTGAACTTTACCAATCTCTCCAATGATGCCCAGGTGGCGCGGACGACTGTATATGAATATTTTGAAATTCTCAAAGACACTCTCATTCTCTATGAGCTCCCTGCCTGGCGCAAGTCGAAGAAGAGAAAACCGCTGGCTTCTTCTAAGTACTATTTTTTCGACATTGGAGTTGTTTCCGTACTTCAGGGGAGGGAATTTCGTCCTGGCACACCTGAATTTGGTGAAGCCTTCGAAACCTATCTCATGCACGAGCTTATCAGTTATGGCGACTATGTATCAGGCGAATCACTAAGTTACTGGCGATCAACATCCGGCTATGAGGTCGATTTTATCATCGGGAATCATACAGCCTTGGAGGTGAAAGCAAAAGAGAACCTTTCACCCACTGATTTGAAATCCCTTCGCGCCCTTTCCGAGGAGAAAAAAATGAAGCGCTATCTGTGCGTCAGCCTTGAGCTACGGAGAAGAAAAGTCGAAGACATAATGATTCTTCCCTACAAGGATTTCCTGGAGGCTCTGTGGAGCGGCGAGTATTCTTAGAGAAGACGTGCGTGCGAAGAGGAGAAGAACTCAAATCAACGTCCTTTTTCCCCTTTGACCTCGTTTTCAGCAAGGTGCATTCGAGGGGGAAGGATAAGACAGTTGAAAGAGGCATAAAGTCCAAGCAGCGAATGAAAATCACTCTGCGAAAAGATCACGATCCGGACATCGACTTTTATTACCATACACGGTTCAAAATTTACCATGAGCCCTATTTAATTTGGGACAGAGATACATAGGAGAAAATAATAGCCTCCTGGACCGTCTATCGCATCGAAGTAGATGGGAAATATGCCGGAGATGTCATATTGCAGGAAAAGGGAAAGGTAAAAAGTCCATTGTTGACTTCAGCATCTTGCCGGAGTATCAAAGGAAAGGATTCGGGAAAACTGCCCTTGAACAAGCGAGGAAAACGAGTAGAAAGCTTACGGCTGCCACACGAAAGGAAACGTTTAATTTCTTCCTTAAATGCCATTTCGTTATAAGTAAGAGGATGTAAACGCCGCCAACATTGAACATCTGTCCTATCTTAAAAGCCCAAAAAAGATTGGGACCGCTCTAATTCCCTTTAAAAATTCTTGACATCGTTATTATATGTTGTCATACTATGTATGACTCATCGAGGACCAGATTGAAGATATCAGATTTTGAATGGGACGAAGGAAACGTTCTCCATTTCGAATTGCGCCACGGGATTGAGCCAGAGGAAGTAGAAGAAGTCTTTGCTCATAGACCTCTCTTCCGAAAGACAAGAAAAGGACATTATGTAGCCTTTGGTCCAACCGGTGCAGGAAGGTACCTGGTTGTTATCTTTGAGAAGAAATCTAAAGGGACTGCGCGACCGATCACGGGTTGGGATATGAGCCGATCAGAAGTTCAATATTATAAAAGGCACGGAGGTGAAGGACCGTGAAGAAGAGGAAAGATAAACAGTGGGCAGATTATTATGACCAGGTTAACATCCTTGATGAACTCTTGGAAGGACCCGTGGAATTTAGCTTGAATGAACGACTTCGTCGCGATATCTTTTTAAAGAAAAGAAAGAGGAAACTGCAGAATTTAACGATTAAGATAGACCCTCTTCAGGTTCAGGCCATTAGGAAGTTGGCGACGAGTAAGTCGATCCCATATCAAACATTGATTCGGCATTGGCTCTCAGAGGAAATTAAAAAAGAATTGAATCTCTTAAGGTGACACCTTCCAGATTTCATTTTGGAGTCAATTTTCAAGGAAAGAGGAAATGTCAATAAAGTATATAAATGATAAGGCCGACACATATAACCTTCGTATGGGAATGGGACAGAGGGGTGGTTCTCGATATTTCTTCTCTAAGAAAAAGGAGGGTATACCAGTAAAATCGATACCTATTTGCCGGATCAGGAAATTGAGGACTTAAGGAGGTTACTCGATTCTTTGATTCCGATGAATCGTTCTCTATCGGACGACACTCTGAAGCATTTCTTGACTTATTCTCCGGCGATGAGGTTCGTCCTGACCGACGAGAAAGAGCGAAATTTCTACGTGAAACGGGCAGACTTCCTCGATGACGATTGGTATTTTTAGATAGTTCAAAGGATCTGAAAAAACTCGCTCAAAAATATTGCCGACACTTAGGCAGAGATTCATTTTACGAACTGTTATAAAAAAGGAAACCCTTGTTGAGGTCCGATTCGTTTTCCAAAGACCATCCTTCTCACTGGAACATAATCGATTCCGCCCTTGAAGCTTTTCGGCAGGCGAATCGGGAGTATCTCCACTCGATCTGGCAAAGAGCCCGGGCCGGACAACTGGATGGATTGAGCGAAGAGGAGAGACGGCTTGCGAAAATCATGCTTGATCACTCTGATGAGTATTTTAACCAATTTGAGTTTGCTGATGTCTTGGCAGATCGAGAATTCAATGCCGAAAGCGAAGTCAATCCGTTTATGCATGTGGCACTCCATGCCCTCTTAGAAAAACAGCTGCAGGATCGCGAACCGATCGAGGCACTCCAATTCTATAACGCCATGCTTCGCAACAAGTGCTCGGGGCATGAGGCCATCCACCTTCTGATGGCGATCCTGCTTAAGTTTTTACTTCCTATCTTCAAGAAAAGAAGCCGACTTAGCCTCGACGGCTATCGCAAACTTCTGAAGATGTATAAGACGCGAAAGCCAGACAAAATCATACCACTTCTTGAAACCGAGCCAGATCTTTCTGAGCCAGATGAAGGGGACGATCAGAGGTTTCAGGTTTTTGATGAGATGCGAGCCGCGATGCAGGGTCAGACCTTTCAATCCATCGAGGAAGCCCAAGCGTTTGCAGATGCTTGGCTCAGAAAGAAAAATGCAGAGCCCATGCCTGAGTTTCTCGGACTTTCACCGGCGCAGATGCATTGCATCCTTTATCGCCCCTTTACAGGAACCTCAGACATTGTAACGCTTAACAAAGATCTTTCCAGGGAGAAGATTCTGGAGGTGCCGATTGTGAAGGAAACGGTGTACTTCTTAAGACGGCTCGGAGACCTGCAACCTCTTAAGGCCACAGCCAAGGGAAATCTTCCGCGGTCCTTTGTCTGTGAAATGCATGACCGATTTCCTGAAGATCCAGAATTTACTTTCCCCATTATGTCAGAAAAGGACGATATGAAATTAGTGGCCTTGCGTCATATCCTGACCATGTGCGGTTGGATCAAAAAACAGAATCTGAAGTTTTATTTGACGCAAAAAGGACAAATGTTAAATGAAAGAGGATTTGGTCCGGAGTCTTTCCATACGCTTTTGCAGACCTATACGCAGAAATTCAACTGGACATTCAGAGACCTTTACCCTGAGCTGGATATCATTCAGCAGGCGTTTCTATTTTCTTGTTATATGTTATACAGGAAGACAAGAAATTCCATCAATGCGAAGGAATTATCTACCTTCTTTATTCAAGCTTTTCCGGCAGTCTTGAAAAAGGAAGAAAATTATCTGCCATGGGAAGGACCTCACGAGCTTGCAGAACGCGTCTTCTACGTTCGGTTTATTGAGCGCTTCTGCGAATATTTCGGATTGCTGACGATTGAAAAAGAAGAGAAGAGATCGCTCAATCTGACGTATATCGTAAGGACCACTGCTTTCTTTGATGAATTGTTTCAATGGAAATTATAGGGCCTTGGCTGACAGGTCTTTCTCGCCCTTGCCTTCAACTGAGCACAGAGGCTTAGAATCGCAAATATGAGATGCAGATGTTTGAAGAACCTCCCAGCAGAGAATTCCCTAATCCTGACATCTCGGACAGGCATAGGTGATCCTTCCTTCCTGACGGAAAAATTCGATAGGACTCCCGCAGTTAGGACACGGTTTCCCACCCCTCCGGTGGATCTGAATCCAGCACCTGCGCCGATTGATCTTTTTCATCCATTTCTCAAACAGTTTCAGCGTCCACCGGAGAAGTTCTGCTTTCTCTTTTTTTGAAAGGGAACCTACCCGCCTCCGAGGATGGATGTGTGACCTAAAGAGGATTTCAATACGGAGGATATTCCCTACTCCGGCAATGAGCTGCTGATCCAAAAGAGCCTCTCCAATCTCCCTTGAAGGATCCCCCTCTAATCGCTTGAAAAACTCCCTGGGCGAAAAATCGGATCGAAGCGGGTCAGGACCCAGGTTACCCCACTTGGGATCACTCTGTGGCTCGTAGGGACGTTCCTGAAATTTTGATTTTCTTTTTATTCGATTTTATGGTAAGCATAGAGCATGCCAAGACAAGCCCGACTCGATGCGCCGGGTGTGCTGCAACACGTGATCGCTCGGGGAATCGAGAAAACAAGAATCTTTTGTGACGAAGTTGACTATAGGTTCTTTATCAAACGTTTCGGAGAATTGTTAGGCCAGAACCATCTTGACTGTTTCGCGTGGGTCTTGATCCCGAACCATTTTCACCTGTTACTTCGCACAGGCCCTATTCCTCTTGCTACATTCATGCGGCGTCTCCTGACATCGTATGCAACCTATTATAATGGCCGTCATAACCGGTCAGGCCATCTTTTTCAAAATCGGTATAAATCATTTGTGTGCGAGGAAGACCCTTACTTTTTAGAATTGGTAAGGTACATCCATCTGAATCCTCTTAGAAGCGGTTTGGTTAAGGATCTAGAAGAACTCAAAAGATATCCCTGGTGTGGTTTTGGGGTATTAATGGGAAGATATAAGAATTCATGGCAAGAAGTTGATGAGGTCTTAAAATATTTTGGTAACCAGATTGCTGAAGCTCGTGCAAACTACAGAAAATTCATGGAGGATGGCATTAAGCACGGGAGAAGACCCGAGCTCTCGGGTAGAGGATTAACATATCGTACGAAAGACAGTGAAAGTTCATTTCAACCGCAGGAACAGCGTTCGGAAGATTCTCATGATCCGAGGATCCTTGGGGGTGCCGACTTTATAAAAAAGATCCTCGCAAGCCTTCAGCAGCTTGAAGAAAAGAACCGTCTCCGAATAACCTTAAAAGATCTTACGGAAAGAGTGGCAATTTGGTCAAATCTATCAACAACTGAGATCTCTTCGGGAAGTAAGCGCGCCCAAATTGTGAAGGCCCGAGCAGTGCTTTCCTATCTGGCTATCCGTCTGAAGAGAATGAAGGCGACTGAGTTAGCTGATTTTTTGAATGTCTCTCCCTCGGCCATTTCCAAATGCGTTCTAAGTGGAGAAAAAGTAGTCAAAGAGTATCCCGGAATCATGGAGCAAATGATGGAGTAAGTTAAAATTTCAGGAACGTCCCTTTCAACCGTATTGCTCTCAAAATGTTGGTCGGAGACCGTGGTAAATACCTCTGAATCGTCATAGGGGTGACGTTCGGCTCGCTCCTCATTACCCCAGCAATCCTCCATTTTCACCGGGTTGATGACCCGTACCTACAGTGCAATCACCGACCTTTCTCAACCTGACATCTGGGTCATGGACCCTAAGGTCAGATTCATTGATGATATAAAGCCGCTCCAGGATACGCAGTTTTTGCGTTAGTTAGGGACGTTCCTGAAATTTTGATTTTCTTTTCAACGGAGTTGACCACATATTCTTTATCAAACGGCCGGGAGAAATCTTTAAGTCAAAATTTCAGGAACGTCCCTATACCCTTGTTGATAGAACTTAAAGGCCTATGTTATGGTTAGTCGGGTTTTTCTCTCGGGAGGAAAGTATGTCTGAAGCGGTGATTCGGATCATCAATTTATGGAAGAACTATGACGGGGATGGATCAGAAGTGCCTGCTCTTCGGGGAACAAATCTCGAACTCAAGAAAGGAGAGATCGTCGCCCTTTTCGGGAAAAGCGGATCGGGAAAGAGCACCCTCTTCAATCTGATCGCAGGGCTCGACCGCCCGACGAGGGGCCGGATAGAAGTGGAGGGCCAGGATTTAGAGGCTCTCGGAGATAAAGGGCGGACCGCTTTGCGGCGGATGAAAATCGGGTTCGTTTTTCAATTTTTCAACCTCCTGCCCACACTCACAGCCTTCGAAAACGTCTTTCTCTCCCTCGAGCTTGCAGATAGATCCCAGCCGAATGCAGCCCTGAATGCGCTTAAAGAGGTCGGCTTAGAGGGAAAGGAGCGCCGATTCCCCAATGAGTTGTCGGGAGGAGAACAACAGCGCGTCGCCATTGCAAGGGCTATTGTCAAAAGACCATCTGTCATTCTGGCGGATGAACCTACAGGAAATCTTGATACGACCACAGGAAATCAAATCCTCGAATTGCTGACCCGAAGGTGCCACGAGTTTGGGACGACCTTGATTATGGCCACCCACACCCCCCTTACCTGCCGATACGCCACCCGGATCCTCCGAATGGTCGATGGGGTGATCATTGAGGAAACACCCTGTGAGGAGACGGGCCGTTGAAGATTGTTACCAAATCATTTCTCCGGTATCTTCCGAGAAGGCTTAGCTTGAGTCTGCTTCAGCTGATGGGGGTTGCCTGTGGTGTGGCGGCGGTGGTGGGCATGACGATGTCCGCCCAGGCGGCCCTAAGAAGTTTTACCAAGGCTGTCGAATTCCTTAGGGGCAAGGCGTCCCATTCCATCCAGCGACCCGCCGGACCCATGGAGGAGACGCTCCTCATCCAACTGGGGAAAGATCCAGCCGTTGAATGGTTTTCTCCGGTAATTGACCGTCGCCTACGTCTCGATAATGGAGAGCTGGTACATCTCCTCGGCATCGATCCCTTTTTGGACAGGGCCATTCGTCCAGAGATTTCAAAGGTGGAATTTCGGGATGGGAAGGCTAACGATGCAGAAAACCTCCTCTCCTTTCTGACCGATGAGAAGGGAGCACTGGTCGATCATGATCTGAAGGCAGAACTTGGAATTTCTTTCAGCGAAACGGTCGATACCGCAAAAGGCACCCTACACATCAAAGGCAGCTTCCCCAATCCTTCCGGAGAACCTCTGGTCATCATGGATATCGGACATGTTCAAAAACTTTATCAGCTTCACGGAACAGTCGATCGGGTCGACCTCATCCTATCTGACGAACCTGGGTTCATCTCCCGATGGGGCAAAGGATTCCTCATTCAGTCGGCGCGCCAGAGGAGCGAAACATTTTCCGGTATGCTTCGGGCCTTTCGCCTCAACCTTGAGGCCCTCTCTCTTCTGGCTCTATTCGTCGGCGTCTTTCTCATCTACAACACTGCAATGTTCACCGTCGTCAGCCGCCGGCGTGACACCGGAATTCTTAGAAGTCTCGGTGCAAACCGTGTAGAGATCCTTGCCGCCTTCCTCTCAGAGATTCTGATCTTGAGCATCATCGGGGGTGCACTTGGAGGTTTCATCGGCTTTTTTTTGACCCGTGTTCTCACGGGTCTAATCGGCAGTAGCATCAGCAACCTCTATTTCTTTTTGCGACCAGAACCGGTCACCTGGTCCAGCTGGATTCTCGTCACCGGAGTCCTTCTGGGATGCGGTGCCAGTCTATTGGGGGGCGCGCTTCCTCTCATTGAACTCATTCGGACAGATCCCGTCAAAGCACTGAGCGGTCGAGTTGCCAGCCGCGAGAGCGTTCAGAAGGCTCAAAAAGCGGCTCTTGCAGGTCTTCTGCTCCTTCTCGTAAGCTTGGCCCTTTTTCTCCTCCCGGGAGCTCACGTCTATGTTGGTTTTGCCGGCGTTTTCGGATTTGTGGCTGGCGTCAGTCTTCTAACAGGAGTAATTTTGGTCTATCTTCATCCAATGGTTAGAAACATCCTCGGAACCATGGGTAGACTTTCTGGAAGAGTGGCCGCCGGAAATATTCGGCAGAATTTGGGACGGACCGGCGTAGCCATTGCTGCCTTTATGATCTCTCTGTCGATGTCCATCGGTCTTGGCGCAATGATCGGAAGCTTTCGGCAATCTCTCATCTGGTGGATGGGCACTCAAATCCGTGGGGATCTTTACATTGGAAAAATCTTAGAAGCCGAAGTCCCCGAAGAATTCTACGAAGAGATCCGGAAAGTCGAGGGACTGGGAGGGGTTCACCCTTACCGGAATGTGCAGACGATCTACCGTAACACCACCATTAACGTCAGTGCCGTCGATGCCTCGGTCCTGGAGAAGTATGCACAATTCGGTTGGCTGAAAGGGGGAAATGAAAACTGGGAGCCGGTCAAACGCGGAGGCGTGATCATCTCCGAGAGTTTCTCACGCCGCTTTGGGGTGAAGTCGGGCGAGATCATCACCTTGGAAGGCATTCAAGGGCCGACGGAGTTCAAGGTAGGAGCCATTTTCTACGACTATACGACAGAGCATGGGCTTGTCATGATGGACCGTCCCTTCTTCCTCAAGACCTTTGGAGACCGAACGCTCAACAATATTGGAATCTTTGTCGACCCCGACAACCCCCGTCGGACTGAACTTCTCCAGGAGGTCAGAAAAAAGGCGGAGGCGAAGGGGCTTCCCGTTTTAACAGGATCGCAGCTTCATGAAAATATTCTTGAGGTCTTTGATACGACATTTGCAATCACCCGTTCGATGCGGGCCATTGCCATTGTCGTTGCCTTCTTCGGTATTGCCG
>CAYMTD010000028.1:11590-13115 GCA_964393245.1 uncultured Syntrophaceae bacterium | reverse complement strand
GGGCGGCTTCCTGATTAGTTCGCTCGCTACCGGATTTATTCTTGCCATCACCATAAATAACGCTGGTGGTGCCTGGGATAATGCGAAGAAATATATCGAGTCCGGTCAATTTGGAGGTAAGGGATCAGATGCCCATAAGGCCGCCGTCGTAGGCGATACGACCGGTGATCCGATGAAAGACACGGCCGGGCCATCGCTCAATATCATGCTCAAGCTAATGTCTGTCATCTCGCTGCTGCTGGCACCCGTGCTGACCCGTTTCTCGGGGATATTCTGAAAGCAACCATGAAGTTCCCCGCCCCTGCCCGCTCTGCATCGTGCAGGGCAGGCAGGGGAGATCATCGAATCCCTCGGTCTGAAGTTATATCCAGAAACGACGCGTAAAAATCACCAGGACGGTGAAGATTTCTAAACGCCCCGTCAACATTAAGAACGAAAGGAGCCATTTGCCCAGGATGGGGATATGGGAGTAATTCTCGACGGGACCGACTGTGCCTATTCCGGGACCCACATTGCCAAGGGTCGCTGCAACTGAGCCAATGCAGGTATGAAGATCCATTCCAAGCCCGGCCATGGCGAGCACCCCGAAAAAGAAGATAAGAATATAAAGAGCAATAAAAACCATAATATTCGAAACGATTTTCTCTGACACAGGGTTACCGCCAATTCTGACAGGGAAGACCCCGTGCGGGCGGAACAATCTTTTCAGTTCGGATCCAATTTCTTTAATAAGGATCAGGATTCTGACGTTCTTGATAGCTCCCCCCGTGGAACTAGTGCAGCCTCCGATAAACATCAGGGATAAGAGAATGATTCGGGTGACAAGAGGCCATTGCTCAAAGTCTTCGGTAACAAAGCCGGTTGTTGATATGATGGAAACGACCTGAAAGAGAGACCCTCGAAACAATTCCTCAGAAAAAATCGATCCGGTGGCTAACCGAGCGGCAAGGATCATCCCCAAGGCAATGCCGATAACCATTAAAAAAAAACAAAATTCAGGGTTGTTAAAGTAGCATCTTAATTTTCCCTTCAAGGCCCAGTAGTGGAGAGAAAAATTTGCTCCAGCGATGAACATAAATAGAATGACGACATAGTGAACATATGCCGAAGAATAAGCAGCGATGCTTGCATTTCTGGGAGAGAACCCCCCCGTGCCCATGGTCCCGAAAGTGGTGCAAAGGGATTCAAACAAAGAGACCCCTCCCACCATCAGCAGAACCGTTTGTGCGACCGTTAAGATAAAATAGACACCCCAGAGAATCTTGGCAGTCTCACCGATGCGTGGTGAAATTTTGTCCTTGATTGGGCCCGGCACCTCCGCTTTAAAAAGCTGAATGGCTCCCACCCCGAAATAAGGAAAGATCGCTACGGCTAAGACGATGACGCCCATTCCTCCCAGCCAATGTGTCATATCTCTCCAGAGGAGTAAACTTTTTGGCAGAGCTTCGATATCGGTCAGAATCGAAGCCCCGGTGGTGGTGAACCCTGACATCGTTTCGAAAAACGCATCTGTGAAACTTGGAAT
>CAYMTD010000028.1:0-11490 GCA_964393245.1 uncultured Syntrophaceae bacterium | reverse complement strand
AAGGAATCGCTCCGGGTAAAGCGAAGATGATCACTTTATCTCCGGATTCAATCGTGCTATTCCCATAAGGGACAAAAACCTCCTCGCCCCGAACAATGGCTGCAATCAGCGCCCCGTCTGGCAGCCCCAGCTTCTTAAAAGGTTTTCCAACGATTTTGGTCGGCTTCTTCACCTCAAACTCAAAAGCCTCTGCCTCGATGCCGTGGAAGCTTGCAACCGAAAGGATTTCTCCCCTCCGGACCAGACGTAAAATGGCGTTTGCCGTTGATAAGCGAACATTGACGGTGGAGTCAATTCCGATGACAGGCATCAGGGGGAGATAAGTGACCCGATTCACAAGGGCGATCGTTTTCTGAATCCTCAGATGCTTGGCCAACAAGCAAGAGAGGACGTTCGTTTCATCATCTGAAGTCACTGCGACAAAGGCATCCATGTTAAGGATCCCTTCTCGGGCTAAGGCATCGATTTCCGTCCCATCCGCCCGGAAAACTTGCGTTCTTTTCAATTCGTACGCAAGTTTGACAGACTTTTCTCGATCCGATTCGATGAGGGTCACATCAATCTGTTTCTCTAACTTATGCGCTAACCCCAAACCAATCTTGCCCCCGCCCAGAATCATGATCTTCTCTAATTTCTGTTCGGATTTGCCGGTGAGAGAAAGGACTTCTGGCAGACTCTCCCTCTTGGTGACGACGAAAACCTGGTCATTCTTATTGAAATAATCATTGCCCGTAGGGATGATTGTTTTCTCACCCTTCAGCATCGCCACGACGCGAAAACTCTTCCTTTGATCCTCACTCCCGACGTCTTTCAATTGTTTATTGACATTGGGACAATCGGCATCCAGTTTTAGGCCCACCATCAGGATCTTCCCATCTTCAAATTCGATGACTTCTGAAGCAGACGCCCGCATGAGGAGCCGGGTGATCTCTTCGATGACCTCCTCTTCAGGGTGGATGAAGAGATCAACTCCCATGTCCTGGGGTTTAAGAACAGAAGATTCGCCGTAATATTCCGGATTTCTTACCCGGGCAATCTTCCGTTTCACTCCCATTTTTGAGGCAATCATGCAGGCCAAGATATTGATCTCATCGACTCCAGAAGCGGCAATCAACATATCTGCTGACTCAAGACCCGCCTCTCTCAGGACGCTCTGATGGGAGGCATTGCCCTGGACGACGGAGACATCCAGGTTCTCCTCCGCCCGTGCACATCTCTCCGGATCCTCTTCGACAATGACTAAATCATGTTTTTCTCGGGACAGCCTTTCGGCTAAAAAGAAGCCAACCTCTCCTGCACCGATGATCACAATCTTCATTGATTCTCCCCTGCTGAATGATCTGCGGCTGCTTCCGATGGTTGAATCTATTTTATCTTCTCAATGTCCTCTTCTTTTCCGATCACCACCAGCACATCGCTATCTTTAATCACAAAATCGGCTCGCGGCACCATGGTGATTCGGTCTGGAAGCACTTCTCTGACCGCAATCACCTCCACATGATATTTGCTCCTCAGATGGAGCTCTCCGATCGTCTTTCCGTAAAAACGGGTAGGAGGGGCTAATTCGCTAATGGTATAATCCTCCGAAAGAGGAATATAATCCAGGACATTGGGAGATACAAGGCTTCTCGCCACTTTGTCTGCCATCTCCTTCTCCGGAATGATAACCTCGGTCGCCCCCACCTTTTCCAAAACACGTTTATGATCTTCATTGGGCGCTTTCACAATGATTTTCCTCACCTTCATCTCTCTTAGATGAAGGGTGATCAGCGTGCTGGCAGCCAGGTCTTCGCCAAAGGAGATGATCACCACGTCATCCTCTTGAATCCCTATCGATTCCATCACCTCTCTTTTTGTCCCGTCAGCGAGGATCGCCTTAGAGCAATAATCCTTCACCTGCTGAACCATTTCCTTGTCCTTATCGACAGCGATGACCTCGACTCCGTTTTCGAAAAGGCTCCTGGTCAGATTGAAACCAAAAATCCCCAACCCAATCACCACTACCCTTTTCATAAGATCTCGCCCTCCCTACGATCGCAAAGCACACGGCCCATGGGGCATAGCCTCAGCAGAATAGAACAGAATTCTCTTGAGCTGCCTTCCAAAATTCTGATTTCGAATTCCGCATTCCGAAACCCGCAATCCGCAATCTTTATCCTACCATGACCCCCTCCTCCGCGTAAGTGATCCCTCCCTTTTCTCTCTGGCGAGAAAGAGAAAAGGCAAGCGTTAAAGGCCCTACCCTGCCTGCAAACATCATGAAGATGACGGCCACTTTTTGAAGATCGCTTAACTTGGGGGTAACCCCCATCGATAACCCGACTGTTCCGAAAGCCGAGACTGTTTCAAAAAGATATTCCACGAACAAGTGGCGGCTCTCCAGAGGCGATAAATTTCCTCTTGCGATCAGGAGAATCGAGGTGATGATGGAAATAGAGAAGGCGGAGGCAAAGATGATTGAAATGGTCCGGCTGACAATCTCCCTGGGGATGGTCCGGTTGAAGACATTCACATCCTCGTTGCCCTTGAGCCGGTTCCAAAGAAGCAGGACTAAGAGCGCCGCGCTCGACGTTTTAACTCCACCGCCGGTAGAACCCGGAGACGCCCCAATAAACATGAAGATGAATAAGAGAAGAACGGTGGCATTCGTCAATGCACCGATATCCACCGTATTGAATCCCGCTGTCCGGGGAGTAACGGATTGGAATAGGCAAGCCAAGATTTTATTCAAAACTGGAACGTCCTTAATAATATGATTCCTTTCAAAGACGTAAAAAAGAATAGCACCGAAGAGAATGAGAATCGCTGTCGTAACGATGACAATCTTAGTATGAACAGATAGTCTTTTCTGGAGACCCCTCAACCAAGAAACGACTTCGTACTGGACAATAAAACCAATCCCTCCAACAACAATCAGCCCCATCACCGTCAGATTTACGATCAGGTCCCCCTGGTAACCCACCAGATTGTCTGAAAAGAGAGAGAAGCCCGCATTATTGAAGGCGGAGATAGCATGGTAAACGGCCTGGTAGATCGCTATCCCGATGGGAGAATCTTGTGAAAATCTGATCCAAAGAAAAAGAGCTCCAAGCGTCTCAGCTACAAAGGTGAACCGGAGGACTGATTTTGCAATCGTCAGAAAGTCCCTTCGTGGAGTATGAAGAAACGTGGACTGAACAATCTCTCTTCCCTTGAAGGAAATGCTTCTTCCCATCAAGACAAAGAGGACCGTTGAAAACGTAATGATCCCCAATCCCCCGATTTGGATCAGAAACATCGTGATCACTTGACCTAACACCGAAAGGTCTTTTCCCGTGTCAACAACAACAAGACCCGTGACACAAACTGCGGAGGTAGAGGTAAAGAGAGCATCAACAAACCTAAGATGATCCCTTGCGCCTGAAAAAGGGGACCAGAGGAGGAAGCCACCGGTCACAATGACCCCGGCAAAACTGAGAACAAAAATTCTCGCGGGGGAAAGGTGCCTCGAAAAGAAGTTCTTAATTCTGACTCGGACCTTCATCGGCCTCGATACCTCAAAGACCGTTTCTGAAATAATGAGTGCATAGGAGAGGACAAAAATTCCAAGAGCGATCCATTGTTGTCGTCATTCCATCCTCGTGAAAATAAGGCAGCCAGGAGAAAGATCCCCCGCCCTCTTTTTTCTCCCTTGGTCGCTTGCAAGGTTAGCTGGCGGGTTGGGATTAAGGGATATCCTCTCCAATGTCCCTGGAAATCAGCTTGCTAAATTGTTTCTTCCGGTTTGACCAATTCGGCCTATTGAATGCCAACAAAATCTAAACCAAATGTGGATGGCTGTCAAGAAGCTTTCGATCTCTCGGCGTCTCCCTTTTCAAGAAGAAATCCGGAGGGCGAGAGGAGATTCTTTAGGGGGATCTAAAAGATACCTGCCGAGAAGATAGAGGTCTCCGATGTCTTGACCTCCAACGAGGTCCCATCAGGATAGGAATAAGTTTAAGGTTTATCAGCACGGATCTGAGGAAAGGGGATCTGAACCTCGGACAATGCCCCTCAGCATAAGCCTCGTGAGTGACCTGCTACCCTCTTTTCATCCGAAGTCGTGGATCACGTTTTAGCTACGGCTTCCTCCTTCGGTATTCTCATCTTGTAGAATGAACGCCACACGAAGATGAGCCCCACAATGAACACCGGAAGAGCGATGTAGGGAGCGTAGTTCGCGGAATTGTTATCGTTCGCATGCACTGCCATCTCGATCGCGATCTCCGTTGCAAGCAGGCCAAACAGAGTCGAAAACTTGATGATGGGGTTCATCGATACGGATGAGGTATCCTTGAAGGGGTCACCCACCGTGTCGCCGATGACTGTTGCGGCGTGCAGCGGCGTGCCCTTTTGATTCAGGTCGACTTCAACAATCTTCTTCGCGTTGTCCCACGCGCCGCCGGTGTTGGCCATGTAGATCGCCTCGAAGAGACCAAAGGAGGCGATGGAAATTAGATACGCGACAAAGAAGTTGGGGTTCAGCAACGCGAAGGCGAGCGTCATTAGCAGGATTGCGATAAAGATGTTCCACATACCCTTCTGCGCATACTGGGTGCAGATCCTTACCACCGTCTTGGAATCCTCAATATCGGCTTCCGTCTTGTCCAGGTTCATGTTCTTCTTAATAAACTCGACCGCCCGGTAGGCACCGGTGGTCACCGCCTGCGTGGAGGCCCCCGCAAACCAGAAGATCACGGCGCCGCCGCAGATCAGACCCAGAATGATCGGCGCGTCAGTCAGTTGCACATGGAGCATGTTCTTGCTCTGGAGCAGCAGGATGATCGAGAAGATCATCGTCGTTGCACCGCACACGGCGGTCCCGATGAGAACCGGTTTGGCTGTTGCCTTGAAGGTGTTACCCGCGGAATCGTTGGCTTCGAGATAGTGCTTGCCCTCCTCAAAGTTGGGAGCAAACCCGAAGTTCCCTTTAATCTCCTCCCTGATGCCGGGAATCGTTTCAGTCTGCGCCAGCTCAAAGATGGACTGGGCATTGTCAGTAACAGGACCATAACTGTCCACCGCAATGTTCACCGGACCCATACAGAGGAATCCGTAAGCAACCAGACCAAAGGCAAAGATCGATGGATAGTTGATGACCTCAGGCGGTATAAAAAGGCTGACGAAGTAGGCGATGCCCAGAAGGAAAGCAATCAGTAAACCCATATAGTAGGCGCTGTAATTACCGGAAACGATACCGGACAGTATGGTCAGGGAGGCACCACCCTCCCGAGACGCAGTCACAATCTCTTGGACGTGCCTCGACTTGGAGCTGGTAAATATCTTGGTAAACTCGGGGATGAGAACTGCCGCCAACGTACCGCAACTGATGATCATCGCCAGTTGCCACCAGACATGAGGCATCGGAGTCATCACCCCTCCTTTCAGAACCTGGAGGTCGCTGATCAGAAGGTAGCTCATCCCAAAGGAGGTGCTGATGCACAAGGTCGCGGCAATCCAGATCAGTCGCATGAGAGGCTCCTCAAAATCAATCTCTTTCTTCCCTCGATATTTTACCGATGAAATACCCTGATTGACAAAATAGGAAAGCCCGGAACAGAAGTCCATGAGAAAACGCATTGTAAAAATCCAGACGATCAGTTTGCCCTGGATGGCTTCTTTGACCTCCATGTTGGGACTCACAACGGCAAGCGTGATAAAAGCGATCAGCGCAACGCCGGTCACGCCATACGTCTCGAAACCGTCTGCCGTAGGACCCACGCTGTCACCCGCATTATCCCCCGTACAGTCAGCAATAACACCAGGGTTTCGCGGGTCGTCTTCCTTCACCTTGAAGACAATTTTCATGAGGTCGGAACCGATATCAGCGATCTTCGTGAAGATACCACCAGCGATACGGAGTGCCGATGCCCCCAGTGACTCACCGATGGCGAATCCCAGGAAGCAGTACCCGACGATGTTGCGGGGTACGAAGAGCAGAATGATGACCATCATGATAAGTTCAAGGGAAATGAGAAAGAGCCCTACGCTCATACCGGAGCGAAGAGGAATATTCACCACGTCCCAGGGCTTCCCCGCCAGCGAGGCAAAAGCGGTACGGGCGTTGGCATAGGTATTGATCCGGATGCCGTACCAGGCCACGCTATAGGAGCCGCCCATACCCACCACCGAAAAGAGCAAGACCAGCAACAGAGTGGGAATCCCCTCGCCCTTCAGGGCCAGGAAATAGAAGCCCATGGCAGCGGCAATGAACAGGAACAACAAGATAAGGAATTTGCCCTGCTGAATCAGATAGGTACGGCAGGTCTGAAAGATGGTCTCAGCCACCTTGAGCATCGATTCATGGGCTCTCAACCTCTTGACCTGGTAGCGCAGAAATAGGCTGATCCCCAGCGTACCAGCAATGATGCACGCACCATAGAACAGCAGGTCCCATGGTCTTATGTCCCCTAACTTGGTATAGGGAGCCCCCTTGTGCAGATCAGGTATCGCGAGATCCGCCTCGCTCGCAAAAACCGTTAGAGCGATGAAAAGGCATGAACTCACTGCCAGAAACGCTAATAACATTCGCCTCAGCCTCGTATTTTTCAGTCTCACAGTGCCTCCCCCCGAAAGAATTTGGATTGGATTAAGCTGACCCCCAAAAATATAGAACGGAACTTAGACAGGATAGTAAAAAAATCGGAGATGAATGCACTCCCATCAATTACTTAAAATAGAATGTCCTCTCCGGAAACCGCTACTTGTTCCCCGCATTGCACCGCATCGGTCGAACGTCGAACTTAACCGGTGTCGAAAAGCATAACGCGGCAAATCTACATAGCACACTCGAGCTCATTTTGCAACAAGTGATGCTTCGCTTCTCGAACCGATAATTCCTCGAAATAGTTGTCTTCCGCTTTGATTAAAAGATATCTGCAGAAAAGATGTAGATCTCCGTATTTTTTTCCTTCCAGGCATTGGGGGGGAGGCTGGCCTTTAGACAGGTGTGTTCCAGAAATGTCCGGCGGTCCCATCCATATTCGGTGGCCACCTGAGGCAGAAGAAGGCCTGAGTACCATCCTTGTTTGATATAGATTCCGTGTTTCCCCACTTCGATCTCATTGACATCGGAAATCTTCTTGAGAGGCGTTAAGACGGAGATCTCGATATCCAGGTCTGGAAGCTCCTTATCCGTGACGGGATTGAAGCGGGGGTCGCGGAAGGCGGCTGCCTCAGCCATTTCCTCGATCGTTCGGTAGAGGGGGCCGCGGCCTTCGATGTACCCGATGCAGCCCCTCAGTTGTCCCCTTTTGTGAATCGACACAAAGGCCCCCCGGTTCTCCTTCAGGGTGGGAGAATCCACCTTGAATTCCGGAACCGGCTTTCCCTTCGCCTTATTTTCGATCACCGTTCTTGCAATCTGATGAAGGGTCTTCTTTTCCTCTTCACTTAAACCCAAATCGACACCGACTTTTCTTTCCTGCTTCATCTTCTCTGTTCCTCCAGCCGTTTTGAAAAAGACGCCCGCGGCGTACCCTACGACACGGCTTCGATCCCCTGTCACATCTCCCGAATTGAGGTATTTCAACACCCCGCCCTTATTGGCACCTAAAGCCTTGGCAGCCAGCATGACGGAAATGATCGGACCTCCGCCGCAGGCCTCGCAACGGCCCTGTTTCAGATCTCGATTCAATCCCTCCGGGTCGAAACGTTCGATATGGTCGAGCACGATCCGATCGAGTTCTACAGCCTTTTGATAAGAATGAAAATGCGAGAGGTCAGAGCTGGCAATTAATAAAACATTCTTCCCCTTTACGGTCTCGGCAATGGCAGTCGCCAGAGACTGGCAGATCTCCCAGCTCCAGTAAGGCTCCATCACGATCGGGATGAGTTTAAAGGCTTTCAGCACCACCTGAAGGAAGGGGATCTGTACCTCTAAGGAATGCTCCTCAGCGTGAGCCTCGGGAATGAATTGAATCTCTTTCCGTTTTTCCACCATTTTTTTTGAAAGCTCCGCATCCACGGGGACAATTCCTAACGGGGTCCGGTATCCACCCCGATCATAAAGGGAAGCGCCTTTGAAAAGGGCCCGATGACTGGGGGCAACCACAACGACCGTCTCGAAACTCTTACCCTCAATCTGCTTGTAGGCATAAGCCGCCACCTGTCCCGAATACATGTATCCAGCATGTGGAGAAACAAGAGCGATGACCTCACCCTCAAGTTTCTCTTTCTGTGCCCTCTCGAGATACTGCTTCACATCACGGGAAAGGATGTCTGGTTTGTCAGGATAGAACATCCCTGCGACCGCAGGCTCCCGGATCTCTTTCATACGCATCCCCCCTTTTGAAGTCTGGGCCATGGAAATAGACCCGACGAAGAGGAAAAAGACGAAAATACAAAGGAGGTAAGTAAGTTTTCTCATTTCTCTTTAAGATCTCAACCTCTTAGTTTTGAACTTTTAATTCTTAAGGCTCCTTCTAAAAATGTCATTCCTGCGAAAGCAGGAATCCAGAAGGTCTTGACATCACCGGACTCCCGCCTACGCAGGAGTGACGAATTGATAATTATTAGAGGTTGCGTTAATTTTTTTAACCCTCAAACTTTTAATTTTTGACTTTAAACTTTCTTGCTATCCAGCAGAAGCGTGACAGGTCCATCATTGACGAGATGCACTTCCATCTTGGCCTGAAACTCCCCTGTCTGGACCGGGATCCCTTCTTCTTTTAATCTCTTAATCAGGCGTTCGTAGAGGTCTTGGGCAGGGGCGGGATCTTCGGCATCTGTGAAGGAGGGTCTTCGTCCTTTTCTACAATCTCCATAGAGGGTAAACTGGGAGACGAGCAAGATCTCTCCCTTAATTTCTCTTAAGGACAGATTAAGCTTTCCGGAGGCGTCCTCAAAGATCCGGAGATCGGGAATTTTCGAGACCATATAGGAGAGATCCCCCTCCTCATCCCCCTTCCCTACTCCGATGAATATCAGAAGGCCTTTTCCGATCTTCCCGGTCAGTCGGCCATCCACGAAAACTTGAGCAGATTGAACCCTCTGGAGCACTGCCTTCATGTCATTCGTTGTTCGTTGACCGTGATTCGCGATTCATGCATCTTCATTTCAAAACCTTTAACTCTTAACTTTCCTTTCCCTTATCTTTTTTGGCCTGGGCGATGATCTTCTCGGTCAGTTGGGCAGGGACTTCCTCGTAATGAGAGAACTCCATGGTGAACGTTCCTCGCCCCCCTGTCATGGAATTAAGATCAGGTGCGTACTTGAGCATCTCAGCCATTGGCACATTGGCCTGAATCACCTGATAGTTCCCCCTTGCATTGACATTTAGAACCCTGCCTCGTCGGCTGTTGAGGTCGCCGATCACATCGCCCATATTCTCGTCGGGTGCCGTCACCTCCACCTTCATAATCGGTTCGAGGAGAACAGGATTAGCCTCCTGGACCCCTTTTTTAAACGCCATGATGGCAGCAATCTTGAAAGCCATCTCTGAAGAATCGACCTCGTGAGACTTCCCATCATAAAATCGGACCTTCACATCCACGACCGGAAAACCCGCCAGGACCCCGCTCTGCATAGCCTCTGCGATCCCCTTCTCCACAGCCGGCACGAAATTTCTCGGAACGTTCATGCCGACCAACGCATTTTCAAATTCAAAACCCCCTCCCCGCGGCAGAGCGGAGACATCGAAATGAACCTCGGCGAACTGGCCTCTTCCACCCGTCTGCTTCTTATGGCGATAGATGACTCCCTGCTTGGCTCCTTTGATCGTCTCTTTGTAGGGAACCTTTGGAGTGCTTAGATTCACCTCCACTCCAAATTTCCTCCTCAATTTTTCAACGATCACCTCCACATGGGTCTGCCCCACTCCGGAAAGGATTATTTCGCCCGTCTGTTCATCCCGTCCCATGGTCATCGTCGGATCTTCTTCATGGAGGCGCGCGAGGGAAGCACTGATCTTCTCTTCATCCCCCTTGCTCTTCGGGGTCAATGCATAAGAGATCGCCGGAAGGGGAGGTTTCGTCTCTTCGAAGACGATGGGCCTCTTTTCGTCCGAAAAGGTATCGCCTGTTGTGGTCTCCTTCAACTTGGCTACGGCCACAATATCTCCCACGCTCGCGAAGCCGACGGGTTTTTGCTTCTTCCCCTCCAACAAGAAAATCTGCGCAATCCTCTCCTTCACTTCCTTTTTCGCGTTGTAAACGACCGAGTCGGCATTCAGGCTTCCGGAATAGACCCTGAAGACGTTCAGTTTTCCCGCAAAGGGGTCTGCAATCGTTTTGAAGACAAAAGCGGAGAGAGGTTCTTCCTCTTTCGGCGCCCTGGTCTCGGTTTCGCCTGACTTGGGATTCTTCCCTTGAGCTGGACCCTTCTCGAGAGGAGATGGGAAACAGGAGATCATCAGGTTCAGAAGGGGATGAATACCGATATTTCGAATTGAGGAACCGCAGGTTGCCGGAACCAGCTTTCTCTCGATCGTCCCTTTTCGGAGGCACCGGACCATCTCTTCGGTGGAGATTTCCCCGGATTCGAGATACTTCTCCATCAACTGATCGTCCATCTCCACCACGGTCTCGATCAACCTCTCTCGGAGCCTGCCCGCTTCGCCTTTCAACTCGGGTGGAATCTCTTTGAATTCGAACTGCCCGCTTCCATCCTCTCGGTAGAGATAAGCCTTCATCTGAATGAGATCGACCACACCTCTGAAACTTCCCTCTGCCCCCATCGGAAGTTCAACCGGGACTACAGGCTGTGAAGGGAAGGCCTTCTTCATCTCCTCCACCACTTTGAAGAAATCAGCTCGCTCCATATCCATCTTGCTCACATAGAGGATCCTTGGAACCTGAAATTCATTGGCATATCCCCATACCGTCTCGGTTTGGACCTTGATCCCTGAATTTCCTCCAACCACAATGATCGCCCCGTCCACGACCCTCATCGAAGCTTTTGCCTCAGCAATGAAATTGGCATAGCCGGGGGTGTCGATCATGTGAAACTTGTGTTTCTCCCACTCAAAGTGCGCAAGGGAAGCACTGATGCTGATCCTCCGATTGATCTCCTCTGGTTCGAAATCCATCAGGGACGAACCATCATCCACACGGCCCAGGCGGGTGTTTTCTCCGGTATCGAAGAGGATCGCCTCCGCCAGGGAAGTCTTTCCCTCCCCGCCATGACCGAAGGTCCCGATGTTTCGAATGTGAGTCGGCTCAACTCGTTTCATCTCCGCTCCTTTCCTTTATCCATTCCAATTCCCATAAAGAGTCAATATAAATTACCTTTTAGCCGCCCAAAAGTCAACCCTTATCAGGCCCTCGGAGGAAGCCCTCAGAAGGTGTGAAAAAATTAGAGAACTGCGATAACAACTTGTCCTCTGAAAGGATGGTTGGGTTGAAGAAGATTTCGAGCGTGACCCCTTATGATTCAACACCAATGGCTTAACTCTGCTCAAATACGTGACTTCTCATTCTACGGAAGGTCACCCATACCATCAAAACGAACCGCATTCGAAAGCTTCGGAAACCC
>CAYMTD010000027.1:4596-13417 GCA_964393245.1 uncultured Syntrophaceae bacterium | reverse complement strand
ATTCGTGTATGCATAAGCTAAGGTTTGCTACGGCGATTCCGCACTTCTCGAAAAAAAAAGGGGGGGCAGAGAAATATTTGGTTGACCTCTGTACTCGGATGGTCAGGGAAGACTTTGAGGTTCATGTCTATTCAGAGCATTGGGACGAAGAAAACAGCGGAGTCCACTTCCACCAAGTGAGGACCATTCCTTTTCCCAAGAGCTTGAGGCTCCTTTTATTTGCTATCTGGGCGACACAAGCAATCGAGGCGGAAAACTATGACATTACACTGGGTGTCGGAAATACATTAAGGGCCGACGTGCTTCAGCCCCATGGAGGCGTACATTGGGCTTGGTTTTGGAGAAGCCTGAAGGCCTACGACCACCCGATTGTCTGGCTGATCAAGTTCTTGGGAAGGATAGTGAGCCCCAAGCAGTGGGTTCAGGGCTACATTGAGAGCGCGCCTTTTAGGAAAAAGGCGTTCAAAAAGGTCGTAGCTATCTCCGACATGGTGAAAAAGGATATCATGAAGTGGTATAGGGTCCCGGAGCATCAGATCGAAGTAATTTACAATGGGGTTGATACGGAACGATTCCATCCGCGGAATCGTCGGTATCGAGAGGAGATCAGGAAGCGGCATGGCATCGGCGATGAATTTGTCATTCTCTTCGTTTCGAATAATTTTCGGATGAAGGGGCTGAGCTACTTGATCAAAGCATTGGCCGAGATCAAGAAAGAAGCCTATCCCTCCGTTAAGCTGCTGGTCCTGGGAAGGGACCGCCAGGGCCCATATCTCCGGTTGGCAAGAAAGTGGGGGATTTCAGAAAATATCCTCTTTGCCGGCTCAACAGATGAGCCTGAGAAATATTATGGAGCGGTCGATCTTCTGGTCCATCCCACATTTTATGATGCCTGCTCCCTAACAGTGATGGAAGCCTT
The DNA here is from genome assembly GCA_964393245.1 of uncultured Syntrophaceae bacterium. Lineage (GTDB taxonomy): Bacteria > Desulfobacterota > BSN033 > BSN033 > UBA1163 > CAYMJV01. The sequence continues at coordinate 12,498 of CAYMTD010000027.1, read as the reverse complement.
ATCGAGCGGAGTCCCGGTCGTGACGACCGGTTCAAACGGAGCAAACGGAGTCTTTAGCGATGGACAGGGCGGGTTTATCATCAGAAGCCCCCGGGATCAGGGACTGCTAAAGGAAAGAATCACTTATCTAAGGGACGAAAATAAAAGAAGAGAATTTTCTCTTGACGCACGCATAGGTATTGAACGGTTCTCAGGCGAGGTCAATTACTCTAGCATGAAATCTCTTTTTCTCAAGGTTGCTCAAACTCGAAAGCTCAATGATGCAAGATGAGCGAAACCCTCATTACTATTGCGAAACTCGGGAGGATCTGATCGAGCTTATTCCTCTCGGAACTGGCAAGATCTTAGAGGTAGGTTGCGGAGCTGGTGCGACAGGAAAGGCGCTGAGACAGAAGGGATTCGAGGAAATTGTTGGTATTGAGGTCAACGAGCAGGTAGCACAACAGGGGAGGGCTTATTACGACAAGTTAATTATCGGAGATGTGGAAAAAGTAGATCTCGCAGTCGGAAACGAATATTTCGATTGTATTCTTTACGGAGATGTTTTGGAACATTTGGTCAACCCTTGGCGCGTTTTGAGAGAACATCACCGCTTGTTAAAAAAAGGGGGTACCTCTATTTGCAGTATTCCGAACATCAGGCATTACCGGATCATCAAAAAATTAGTGTTAAAGGGGAAATGGGAATATACGGGAGATGGGATACTGGATCGTACTCACCTGCGCTTTTTCACCCTGGATTCGATTCGGACGATGCTGAATGACGCAGGTTTCGAGATTGCGAAACTAATGCCCAGATTCTCTGGAACTTTCTGGCCGAGGTGGATCAACTGGGTCACCGGAAACCGCCTTGCACGGTTTCTGGCAAGACAGTATATCGTCGTGGCAATCAAAAAGTAGGAATGGGACTTATCAACATTATCATTCCCAATCTCAACGGGGAAAAGCTCTTGCCGATCTGTTTGGACTCGCTGAGGCGGCAGACCTTGAAAGAGTTTGATATCACGGTGGTCGACAATGGTTCTCAGGACAGTTCAGTCGATTTATTGCAAAAATGTTATAAAGAAGCGAAAGTTATCGCGCTCGATAAAAATTACGGGTTTGCCAGTGCTGTTAATCGAGGCATTGAGGCTACAAAGGGCGAATTCGTGGGGCTCTTGAATAACGACATCGAATTGGATCCAAAATGGCTAGAGGAACTTCATCGGGCGCTTGTGGGCCATCCGGAAGTCGGAGCCTGTGGGCCGAAACTGATGCGATATCGGGAAAGGGAAAGAATCAACGTGCTCGGTATCCGGCTGAACAGCAATGGAGAGGTGGAGATAATCGGCGCTGGAGAAGTGGACCAGGGGCAATATGAAGAGGAAAGGTATGTCTTTGGGGTAAATGCTGGTGCATCCCTCTACAGAAGGAAGATGTTTGAAGACATCGGGCTTTTCGATGAAAGATTTTTTGCATCCTTTGAGGATGTCGATTTAAGCTTTAGGGCTCAGTTGGCGGGTTATAAAGCCCTATATGTTCCAACTGCTATCGGTTATCACATGGTTGGTGAAACCGTTAAAAGGAGAAGATATTTTTCAACTTACCTGAACAACCGGAACAAAATTCTCTTTTTATGGAAAAATTTGCCTGGCGAGATGTTGAAAAAATATTTCTGGAAAATCTCTTGGTCCAAGCTGAGCCTCTTTTCCAAGAGGGTTTTTTTTAACTTCTATAAGTTAAGAACACTCTATTTCATAAGAGGGACGGTGGCTGCCTTTTTTCATTTACCTGATATTCTTAGGCAGAGACCGAGGATTCAGGCGACAAGGAGAGCCTCCATCGCTTATTTGGAATCCATGATGGATAAAGATTTCTTATGAAAATTCTTTTCCTCATTCAAGGATATGAAGTGGCAGCGAGCCGGTACCGGGTGCTGCAATATATCCCTTACCTAAAATCCCATGGCGTCGAGACAATAGTGAGCCTTTATCCCAGAAGCATCAGGGAGAATATTCAATTCTTCAGTGGCCTTCCCCAATATGACATTGTTTTTCTTCAGAGGAAAAGATTCGCTCAGCCGCGTCTGAGCTGGTTGAGAAGGAGGGCGAAACGGATCGTCTATGATTTCGACGATTCGGTGATGTATCGAAACTCGAAAGCAAAAAATCCAGCTTCCCAAACACGGAAGAAGCGATTCACCCAGATGATTAAGGCTTCGGATTTTGTCATTGCGGGGAACAATTTCTTAAGAGATCAAGTCCTCCCGATCAATTCGAATGTGGAGGTGATTCCCACCAGCATTGATCAGGAAAGATATCAGACGAAGGATTATTCAGTTGCGAAGGATAGGATCACCATCGGCTGGATTGGAGATCATGGATCCATCCATTATCTGGAAAAGATGCGTCCGATTTTCGAAAGAATCGGGGAAAAATATCCTCGTTCTGAGCTAAAGATTGTTTGCGATATCTTCTTCGACTGCGAAAAGATCCAGGTTGTGAAAAAACAGTGGAACTCAGATGACGAAGTCAAAGATCTCCAAAGTTTTGATATAGGGGTGATGCCCCTCGTAGATGATCCTTGGTCTTGGGGGAAGTGTGGCTTGAAGATTATTCAATATCAGGGAATAGGTCTCCCCGTTGTTTGCACTCCTGTCGGAGTCAATCGGGATCTGGTGGAGGACGGAGTGAGTGGTTTTTGGGCTACGACCCCCCAGGAATGGGAGGAAAAGATATCCATTCTCATGGAAGATGCTCTCTTGCGAGAGAAAATGGGCAGGGAGGGGAGAAGAAGGGTTCTTGAAAAGTATACGCTTCAATCCTGTGCCCCCCGGCTCTTTTCCATTCTAAAAGAAGTTGCAGAAGGAAAATAGAGCGCTGATGGTAACGCCTTCGTATAGAAAGGTTTCGCAAGGAGATGTTAAAGGTTGGCTGAGGGAGGAAATTTCCCATCTCCTTCCCGAAGGGTTTTTTTCTGACCCTGTATCCAGGATTTTGGAGATAAATGGGAAGGTGCTGGAGGAGTCGAGACTGAGGTGGGCAGCTATTTTTAGAGTTCCTAATCAGCAAAGGATTTTTCTTAAGAGAGACAGGACGAAAGGTTGGTTTGAATCTCTCAGATACCTTGTTTTCCCTTCCAAGGCCCGTAAAGAATGGTTCATCGCCTACCAGTTGCAGAAGCGAAACCTCCCCATCCCCAAACCCTTGGGATGGCTGGAGAGGATCCATCGGGGGTTTGTAAAAGAGAGTTATTACCTTTCAGAAGCCATTGGTTCAGGGAGTGCACTGATCGAAACCCCAAACCCTCCTGTTCTGGAATTGGCAAAGACGGTGAAAAAGATCCATCTTTCAGGGTTGTTCCATAAAGATCTTCATGCGGGGAATTTTTTATGGGATGGCGAATCCATTTTTCTCGTTGATTTACATAGTGCAAAGATCGTTAGACCCCTATCATTAGATCAAAGATTATGGAATCTATCATTACTCTTTCACTCCCTAAGGTCCGTCTGGGGGGAGAGAGAGCAATCCCTGTTCATGGATGTCTATTTGGAGGGAGAGCTACCCTTTCTTCGAAGAAAAGAAGAATTTCTGCAGAGGATTCACTCACAAATGGAACGTCTTCAGCAGAGGCAGTGGCGGAGTCGGACGAAACGCTGTTTGAAAGAGAGTTCGGAATTTTCAATCCTGAGATTGAAGGGGATTCGCTGTTATCACCGCCGGGATTTCAGCTTCGATGAAGCAACGAAATTAGTTGAAGAACACCTTAGGCTTGTCAAAGAAAATCCATCGGCACTGTTAAAAAATGCTCCGGAGGTTTCCGTCTCGCTGTTGGAGAATGAAGGTAGGAAGGTATGTGTGAAGCAGATCCGAAACCTTGATTTCTGGCGAACTTTCAAAGATTTTTTGAGACGGCCCAAAGGTTTAAAGGCCTGGGTTGGAAGCAATGGTTTGCGAGCAAGGGCGATTCCGTCGCTGGAAGCACTTGCCTTGGTTGAAAAAAGAAGATGGTGGGGATTGAAAGAAAGTTTCTTTCTCACAGAGTCCCATGAGATGGGTCGAGAGATGGATCGATATATTCTGGAACGATTGGGCGATATCGGAAAGAAGAGGCTCTTTACAAAGGCCTTCGCCCAATGGCTTTCCAACCTCCATCAGAAGGAGATCTTTCACCGGGATATGAAGACGTGCAATATTCTGATTTCGGAAAATGGCAGAGAATGGAAGTTTCACCTTCTGGACCAGGAGGATATTTCCTTGGATGAAAAGGTGGGGTCTGGGAAGTTATTTAAGACCTTTCTTCAACTTAATACCTCCACGCCCAGGGCGGTGACCAGAACAGATCGCCTCAGGTTCTTACGAGAGTATCTCCGTGGAAACCCGATTCTCAATCATCCGGCTCTCTTTATCAAAAAATTGATGAAGGAGAGCAGGCGACGAGGGATCGTATATGTCTCATCACACGGAGTGATCGAGGAGTCCTTTTGACCTGCTGCGTTTGTCAATCGGAAGAATACGGGGTCCTCTTTGAAGGAAGGGATCGCATTTTCGGGATCCCAGAGACGTTCCAGGTGGTCCAATGTGAGGAGTGCGGTCTTCTCTTCATCCACCCTCAACCCGATTCAGGGGTGCTGAAAAAATATTATCCACAGGCGTATTATTCACCCCATCCAACTCCTTTCCGAGAGTATTCCTCACTTAGGAAAGAAGTGCTGAACGCTTTTTATGGATATGGAAAAGGCGCTTCGCTCTTCAAAAAGATGATCTTGCTACCCTTCAAAGGCAGGTATAGAAATTCCATTCCTTTCATTGAAAAAGGACGTCTCTTAGATATCGGCTGTGGAAACGGGACGGAGCTCTATAAATTGAAAAAGATGGGTTGGGAAGTCTTTGGCGTCGAAATGGATGAGGATGCCTCTGCACGAGCAAGAGGAGCGGGACTCGATGTCATCACCGGTAACCTCTTCCAAGCCAATTATCCGGATCACTTCTTCCATGTGGTGAGGTTGAGTTTTGTCTTAGAGCATCTGCCAGACCCAAGGGAGACTCTTCTTGAGGTGAAAAGGATTCTCCTTCCCCATGGCCGAATCTATATTTCCATCCAGAATGCAAGAAGCCTTCATTATTGGTTATTCGGTAAATGCTGGTTCAGCTTAGATGTTCCCCGCCATCTTTTCTCTTTTTCAATCAAGACCATTCAGAGGCTTCTCTCCTCTTTGGATTTAAGAATCAAGAACATTCAATTCGATTCGGGAACGAGAACCTTCTTAGGGAGCCTTCAATTTTGTCTGAATGAATGGTATGATGAAGGAGGGTTGGTTCAAAGGAAGCAACCGATTTTGGAAAGCCATTTCCTGAAGCATCTCTTTCAACCATTCTGTTGGTTTGTCGATCGCCTTCGGTTGGGGGATCTCATCCATCTGGAGATTGTGAGATCGTGACTGCTTTGTCAGTGATCATCGTCAACTGGAATACAAAGGAACTCCTCTGCCAATGCCTACATTCGCTAAGCCAGACACTCAAGAAGATTGACACAGAAGTCTTTGTCGTTGACAACGGTTCCGCTGACGGAAGTGCTGGAGCGGTCCGAGAGAAGTTCCCAGAGGTGAAGCTGATCGAAAACCCGGTCAACATGGGATTTGCCAGCGCAAATAATCAGGCCCTGTCCGTCTCAAAGGGAAGGTATTTACTTCTTCTCAACCCGGACACGCAGGTGAAGGATGGAGCCATAGAAAAAATGCTTTCATTTATGGAAGCCAATCCGGATGTGGGCATTGCTGGGGCCCAGCTCATGAATGTTGATGGGTCCAAACAGAACTCAATTGCCAACTTTCCATCTTTGGCCACCGAGCTTCTGAACAAGAACCTCCTGAGGTGGCTTTTCCCGCAAAGGTTTCCGGGAAAGGAGAGAGACTACCTCGACCCTATTGAAGTGGATTCCGTCATCGGTGCATGCATGATGGTGAGGCGAAAGGCAATGGAGCAGGTGGGTCCATTGGATGAGGACTACTTTCTTTTTATGGAAGAGACGGATTGGTGCTTCCGGATGAAGAAAGCAAACTGGAAAATCTTTCATGTCCCCCGGGCCGAGGTCATCCATTTTCAGGGGAAAAGTGCAGAGGTTGATAAGGCAAGGGCCAGGGTTGAGTATTACCAGTCGCGGTATCATTATTTTAAAAAAAACAAGGGAAGTTTGCAGTTTTTTGTTCTTCTCATCGGATTAATCCTGAAATTGTCAGTTGAACTGGTTTTTATTGCCATTGCTTGTCTGTTCACCCTTTTCAGGGTCAAAAAGTGGTCGAAAAAACTCTCAACCTATCTTTATCTCATGTGGTGGCACCTGGGATGGTGTCCACGAGAAATGGGCTTGAAACCGGTAAATGATCATTAAAAAATAGTCACTGCAAAATTAACATTACAAAATGTTTCTTGTAATTAAACTTTTTTGAAAGGATAATTGCTAATCGGTCATTGCTAATTATCAATTTTGAACTGATCCTTAACAGGGGGTTCTATGATTAACGTTGCAGTCGTGGGAGCAGGGGCCTGGGGCAAGAATCACATTCGGGTCTTTTCAGAAATTCCGAATGTCCGGCTGAAGTATATCTGTGATAGCGATTCGAAGAAATTATTCTCCCTGCAAAAATCTTATCCTCTGTCCAAGATGGTTGAGAATTTAAAGCCTATTGTCGAAGATCCGGAAGTGAGAGGCGTGGTGATTGCCTCTTCAGCCGTTTCTCATTTTTCCCTTTCCAAGGAGATCCTTTTGGCAGACAAGGATGTACTGGTCGAAAAGCCGATGGCTTTAAATTCAAAGGATGCCGAAGAAATGCTTGAGATCGCAGAGAAACGAGGAAGGATACTCATGGTGGGTCATCTCTTGATTTATCATCCTGTTGTGGATCGTCTGAAATCGATGGTTACTTCGGGGGAGCTCGGGAGAATCCTTTACATTTATACTCAGCGCGTTAACCTCGGTGTCATCCGTCAAGATGAAAACGCTCTTCTTTCTTTTGCGCCTCATGATTTATCCGTCATCCTCTACCTCCTCGATCAGGAGCCGGCTATTGTCTCTGCCCATGGCGAGAGCTACATTCAAAAGGGCATTGAAGATGTTGTATTTGTAAGTCTTCGCTTTGCCGAGGGCAAAATGGCGAATATTCATTTGAGCTGGCTCGATCCTCACAAATTGAGAAAAGTGACAATCGTGGGATCGAAGAAGATGGTTGTGTTCGATGATATGGAGGCGTCTGAGAAATTGAAGATTTATGACAAGGGTGTCGGAAATCTTTCTTACGAAACCTACGGCGAATATTTGAGCTTAAGGTTTGGAGATATTACCATTCCCAACATAAAGATGGTGGAACCTCTTCGGGCCGAGGCGGAACATTTTATTCAGTGTATTGATTCAAGAAAAAGGCCTAAAACAAGTGGAGAGGACGGGCTTAAGGTGGTCAGGATTCTGATGGCGGCTCAAGAGTCTTTAAAGGGAAAAGGGTTTCCAGTAAGCCTCACAGGAGGTTGAAAAGAATGGAAAAAGGCTATTTTGCTCATCCTACGGCGGTTATTGATGAACCTGTTGAGATAGGTGAAGGGACTAAAATTTGGCATTTTTCCCACATCGCCTCAGGTGCGAGGATCGGAAAGAACTGTAATATCGGTCAAAACGTCTTCATCGATTCAGGAGCAGTCCTGGGGAATAATATTAAGGTCCAGAATAATGTCTCTATTTACAGTGGTGTCGTTTTGGAGGATGATGTCTTCTGTGGACCCTCCATGGTTTTCACCAATGTTTTCAATCCCAGAAGTTTTATCTCGCGAAGGAAGGAATTTCGCAAAACCCTGGTAGGGAGGGGAGCTACGATTGGTGCGAATTCCACGATCGTATGTGGAAACACGATCGGCCGATATGCCTTTATCGGTGC
>CAYMTD010000027.1:0-4496 GCA_964393245.1 uncultured Syntrophaceae bacterium | reverse complement strand
CGAATTCCACGATCGTATGTGGAAACACGATCGGCCGATATGCCTTTATCGGTGCCAGTTCAGTTGTGACCCGAGATGTTCCCGATTACGCTCTTGTTTATGGGAACCCCGGAAAGGTAAAGGGATGGGTCTGTCAATGTGCTGTAGAGATTACCTTTCGATCCGGAAGAACAACCTGTCCCGCCTGTGGGAAGAAATACAGAAAGGACCGAAAAGGGGTGAGCTTGGTTTGAGAGTAAGGGCTAAAAAACAAGGGTAAAGATGCTTGTTTTAAAGAGTATTGTTGAATAGGATGAGTGAGATGGGAAGGTTAAGAGATCTCCGAAGAGAGGAGAGAGAAAGAATCGAGGCAGCCCTAAAGGATTGCCTTGAAAAAGAGGAAAGGATTCTTTTTGCGTACCTCCATGGGTCGTATGCAGAGGGGCGACTATTTCGAGACATCGATCTTTCAGTTTTTGTGGATGAATCAAGAGTTTCGAAGGAGAAAAGCCTCAATTTTGAAGTATCTTTCTCTGTGCAATTGGAAAACATCATCAGGCTGCCGGTTGACGTGAAGGTAATTAACTATGCTCCTCTGGCTTTCCAATACTATTCTACTACAGGGACTCTGTTAATGTGTCGGGACGACGATTTCAGGGTTGATTTCCTGACGAGGATCCGAAGCCTCTATTTTGATTTTAGACCGTCCAGTGAAAGGTTTTTAATGGAGATGCTTGATGCAGAATAAAATCAATATCGAAAGAATAAAACAGTTTATTGGAGAGGTTAAAGAATCGCTTCGTATCTTACGAGGCTATATCCCGAAAGGGAAAGAACAGATATTGAAGGATTCTACGATTCTGGCAAGCATCAAATATCATTTGATTGTTGCGATTCAGGGGTGCATCGATATTTGTAATCACATCGTTGCAAAAAAAGGGGGCAGAGCCCCTCAGGATTATGGGGACTGTTTTAGATTGATGGCTGAATTAGGAATCCTGGAAGAGAGCATTTCTAATCAACTCGTTCAAATGGCCAAATTTAGGAATCTTCTGATACATCTTTACTGGGAAGTGGACAACGAGCGTGTCTATAAGATCCTGATGACTAACCTTGACGACGTGGATCGCTTTCTGATCAATATCGGTAGTTTTTTAAAGAAGGAGGTAGGGTAGTTTGATTCACGCCGTAATCTTAGCAGGCGGAAGAGGGACTCGCTTCTGGCCTTTGAGCCGGGAAGCCTGGCCCAAACAGATGCTCAATTTTTTAGGGGAGGATACCCTTCTTAGACAAACCATAAAGAGAATGGATGGATTTCATCCGGAGTTGAACATATGGATCGTCACCACGGAAGACCTCGCTCAAGACATTCGTTTTCATTTACAGCCTCTGGGAAAAGAGGCTGCAAGAATTCGGTTTATCATCGAGCCGGTGGGGAGAAACACAGCCCCGGCCATCGGGCTTGCTGCCATTAGGCTTTATAGCCTCTCACCCGATTCCATCATGATCGTCTTGCCTTCCGACCATGCCATCAAAGATACCAAGGAGTTCCAACAGAAACTTCGCTCTGCGATTGAGGTTGCCAAAAAGGATTATCTGGTGACTTTCGGCATCAAGCCACGGAGACCGGAGACGGCTTACGGATATGTTCAGTCGAGTCACCCCCTGGCCAATTTCAAAGAAGAAGTATTTCATGTCAAGAGATTCTTTGAAAAACCCGATTTGAAAAGAGCGGAGTCCTTTGTCCAGCAAGGAAATTTCTACTGGAATAGCGGAATCTTTGTTTGGAAAGCTTCCAAGATCCTAAAGGAAATTGAATCTTACCTTCCCCTTCTCTATCAAGGACTCAATAAAATCAGCAGCCAAGAGGGTTCAAAAAGTGAGGCCATCGCTGAAATCTATGCTTCCTTCGACAACATCTCAATTGACTACGGAGTCTTAGAGAAGAGCCAGGTTGTCGCGGTCGTTCCTTCTGATTTTGGTTGGTCTGATCTCGGAAGCTGGGCTGCGCTGGACGATATCCTGAAAAAGGATGAGGATGGGAATATCCTTCAGGGAAATTCCATCGATATCGGAAGCAAAGACTCCACTGTGATCGCAGGGGAGCGAGTGGTAGCGACCATCGGTGTCAAGAATATGGTGGTGGTTGATACTCCTGATGCCACCCTTGTCTCATCCAAGGAGAAGGTTCAGGAAGTTCGGAAGGTCGTTGAGGCGTTGAAAAAAGGCCAGCGGGATGAGCATCTGATCCATCGGACCGTTGAGAGACCCTGGGGAAGGTATACGGTACTGGAGAAGGGTGATCGCTATAAGATAAAAAGGATTGTTTTGAACCCTAAAGCGAAGTTAAGCCTTCAAATTCATCATCATCGGAGTGAGCATTGGGTGGTGATTTCCGGAACAGCGAGGGTGACAAGAGGAGAAGAGGTTTTTGAAGTCCATCCCAATGAGAGCACGTTTATCCCGATCTCCGTGAAGCATCGCCTGGAAAACCCAGGGATCATCCCACTCCAAGTCATCGAAGTGCAAAACGGAGATTACGTCGAAGAAGATGACATCGAAAGATTCGATGACGACTTTGGCAGAAAATAAAGAGCAACCAGGCTCGATGTACCGCCTGAGTTCGATATCTCTTTGGGCAAAATTATTTCTTCTTATCTTCGGAACCCTTATCCCAAGAATCATTGTCTTCCTCCAACCTCAGATAATCACAAATGACGGCACACTTTACATCCGAATGGCGAAGTTGTTCGCAGAGGGGAAATACGGCGGAACCCCTGGATCCTACTTTAGCCTTTATCCTTTTCTGATTTTTCTTGTCCAAAAGTTTGTCGGTGACTGGGAGCTCAGTGGCCAACTGATTTCTCTCACACTGGGAACGCTTACCGTCATCCCGGTTTTCCTTCTTGGCCGAAGTCTCTACGATGAAAGAATGGCCTGGTTTTCGGCAATTTTTTACGTAACCCTGCCCAACCTGTTGAAATTCGACGCCCAAGTTATCAGGGACCCCACCTTGTGGTTTTTTATTCTCGTCACGATGTGGCTCATCTATGAGGGTCTAAACAGAAATCAGCCGCTGCTCATCGGGCTAGCAAGCATAAGCGCAGGCCTTGGGGCTATCACTCGAGTTGAAGGCCTTATCTTTTGGGGTGTCCTTGCCCTTTATGTGGCATTTTGCAGAACGCAGCGGATTCCGATAAGGAGAAAAGCTCTGAATGTAGCTATCCTTGTCATTATTTTTCCGATTCTTCTCTCAGCGATCTTCCTCTCAACAAAGAGAGATACGAACCATATAGCGGTGCGTGAGATGACATCTTTTTCTTTTAATGTCATAAGAGGGAACGTGCGTGCATTCCTGCGACCTGCAGATCCCATTGCTCGCATAAATATAAAGGACTACAAGTCGTTACCCCCCATTACTAAAGACGCGCTTGAGCTCGGGAGTCGTCATAGATTTATTCTTGGTGTTTCCGAGGCCATTTATAAATTTGTCAAATCTGCTAATTTCCTGATTGTAATTATGCTATTGGGTCTCTGGAAGAGAAAGAGGGAAGGGTTCGAAGCGCCAGATTGGTATCTCCTGGTTATCTTTACCGGCTTATTTATTATGGAAGTTCTTTATGCCAGACAGATCTACTATCTCAGTACTCGACATGGTCTCACTTTGGTATTGCCTTTTCTTTTCTTTTCAGGGCACGGTTTGGACTTCTTAGGTGAAAGGTTCTCCCGAGTATTGGATCGTATTACGTCGAGAGCAAACATCGTAAAAAAGTACCCAGTTCATTTCCTAACCGTCTTCTTAATAATCCTTTTCCTGACTCAAGGGTTATCGTTCAAAAGAAGTGAAAAATTGATTCAAAAGGAGATCGGGCTTTGGCTAAAAGAGATGGGTTATCAGGGATCGGTGATTATGGGTCCGATACAGCTTCATCGTCTGGCATTCTATGCAGACGCAAAGTTTGTGGAGATGCCCGCTTCGTGGGAAGAAGCTATTGAAGGCATCCGTAAGAACGCCGTGAGAGTTGTGGCGATAGACTCATGTACGATACAGCAAGATTGCCCGGGGTTTCTCGAAAATTGGTCCCACGGAGCTCTTTTTCAAATAAAACGATTTGGAAGGGAAAAGGAGAAATGTGTGATAGAGATATATGAGGGTCGCTGAAAGAGCATAAAAAAGACTGGACAGGTCGAAGCAATTGTGATATTTGAACAGCCGAAAGCTGAGGGGACAATAATGGCGCAAATTACGAAGAAAGATATCTCAGAGGTACTGAAAGAATTTTCGGAGAAGACTTTGGACCCGAAATTCGCAAAGATCGATCAGCGGTTTGAGAAAATGGATCAGCGAATGAATGGCTTGGATAAAAAAGTTGACCAATTTAAGGACGAAATTATACACCGATTCCACGTTATTTCAGAAGATGTCCTTTCTCAAGTGAAGCTTGTGGCAGAAGGTGTAATAAATCTTGACCAAAAATTCACTCGAGAGATTGCTATTTTTCGGAAAGAGAATGAAC
>CAYMTD010000026.1:0-13781 GCA_964393245.1 uncultured Syntrophaceae bacterium | reverse complement strand
CCCCGTTAATCCTAAACAATTAAAGCAGATTTTAAGAAAATATGCAATTCTTTTTTAAAAAAATAGGTTCCAACGGAGGGAGATAAGAGAAATGTTAATAAGAATGCCTATTCTGCGGGCATAAAGACGGGGGACGAAAGGACAGGGGTTAACCAATGGAAATCTTGTCAAATTCTTATTGACTTGACGGCACAAATTTGAGTACATTCTTCTTGTTTCTTATCCCCTCGTCAAAGGAGGAAGGAGTCATGGTGCTGAGATATGTCTTTCTGGTGATTGGGTCCCTTATCATCACTGTGTGGGGGATTGCCCATTTTTTTGGGACCAAGTCTGTTGTGAATGGTTTCGGCTCGATCTCGCTGGAGAATAAACAAATCCTCACCATGGAATGGATTGCAGAGGGGATAACGCTTTGCTTCATCGGGGTGCTCGTTCTTCTGGTCACCTGGTTTGCGGGACCTCAAAACCTTGTGTCGGTTCTTGTCTATCAAGCGACTGCGTGGATGCTCGTCATGATGGCAGCGTTGACATTCGTGACTGGAGCCAAGACCACGATCACACCGATCAAGGTTTGCCCCTTGGTAAAATCGATTGTTGCGATCTCATTTTTTCTGGGAAGCGCATTATGAAAGACCGAACTTGAATAGGTTGGCCATCAAAACCGCTGAGATGATTCAAAAAAGAATTCAAAGGCTGCCAGATGGGTCGCGTCCGATGCACTCCGGGAGTTGACCTCCGAAGCGGTTCAAAAGCGGTTGCGCAGACAACGTTCCTAGAATAGCTGTCTATGCCTCTCAGAAAGAGAATCGTGTTATTGCCTTTGTGGATCGTTGTCCTTCTGTTACTTTTCGGCCAGCAAAGAGGCCCTGCTACACAGGAGGCTCAGAAAGGCGATAGCACCGCTTCCCTCGCCTTTGGGGGGTTGGAACGGACTTATCGTATCCATATTCCGTCTTTCTAGGGACTTGAGGCCAGGTTTAAAGAGCGTCATCTTGAGCTTCACCCGGAGAAGACGAGAGTCATCTACTGCAAAGATGAGGATCGTCGGAGAGATCATCCTCATACGAGCTTCGATTTTCTTGGGTTTACCTTCCGACCGAGGAGGTCTAAGAATCGGTGGGGTAAATACTTCATCAACTTTAGTCCAGCCGTAAGCAATCAGGCGGGGAAAGAGATGAGGCAAGAAACTCGGCGATGGAGGCTACACCTGCGGAGCGACAAATCTCATGAGGACTTGTCGAGGATGTTCAGTCCAGTTGTTAGGGGCTGGATCAACTACTATGGGAGCTTTTACAAATCTGCGCTCTACCGGACCTTGAAGCATCTGAACAGAATACTGGTCAGATGGGCGATGAGGAAATTTCAAAGGTTGAGGCGACATCAGCGGCGTGCGGGATACTGGTTAGGGAGAATTGCCCGAAAGGAAAGGAACCTTGGCTATTCCCGCACTGGCAGATTGGCATCAGACCGGCGGCTGGATGATGGGAGCCCGGTGAGCTGAGAGCTTCACGCCGGGTTCTGAGAGGATGCAGAGGGGAGGTTCCTCTGCGTTACTCACCGTGTGGTGGCATGTCAGGGGAATACGGAGAGGGTGTTAAAGGGAATCAGGACCGTTCTTGGGCACTTAGGTCTAAGTCTCAATGGGGCGAAGACGAGGATCGTGAATGCAAGGGAGGAGAGTTTTAACTTTCTGGGATTTATGATCCGGGTGAGAAAGAGCAAAAAGAGGGGGAAGAGATTTCCTTTAATCCGACCTTCGAAGGAAGCCCTGACCGAGATCAAAGCGGAGATAAAGGCTTTGACTTGCAGGAGTACTCTTCATTGGCCCAAAGAGGTGCTCATCAAGAAGCTCAATGAAGTAGTTAGGGGATGGGCAGGTTACTTTTACTATGGGAACTGTAGCCGCGACCTGTCTGCGCTCAAAGGGTTTCTGGATGAGCGAGTGCGTATATACCTGAGACGGAAGCATGCGAAGAAGAGCAGAGGCTATAAAGCTTACCCTTACCAGTACCTTTATGCAACCCTGGGACTTTTCAAGATCCCTACAACTGCTCCATGGATTCAAGCTGTGAAAGCCGCTGGAAGAAGATGATCGGAAAGCCGTACTCGGGGGCGAAGCTTGACCGAAGGGAAACAAACTGAACGTACGGTTTGACGACGGGGAGCTGGAGATAGAGCCTCCGCCACTAGGCCAGCTCTCTACTCTACCCACATTTTCTTGAAGATATTATGATGAATTGTTAGCCCCCTTTATACTGTCTCTATTCGAAATGCATAGATTCGTGCAGGAGAAGGTATTCCTCCGTGGGGGTCGGCAAAGAAGAATCCTTCTTGCCTTGGCACAATCGTTTGATGAAATCGAGGTAGTGGTGCAAGAGAAAGTATTCCTCCATGAGGGTTGGCGAAGGAGAATCCTTTTGCATCTCTCGTTGGGAGATTCGGTTCAAACACTCAGATGCGCTTTTGGTTAGATTGAGAACCGTTCCCTTGAGCCGATCGAGAGGATCTAAATGAGGACTTTCCTGATACACCTCTTTTTTGGGAGGGGAGACAACTTTCAAGAACCGATTTTTTTCGTCCATAAGGCCGCTCCATCAAGGGTCTGAAGGCCTAATAGGCATAAATCTTCCCATAGGGCCTTAAATGGGTGGGTAAGAGTTTGATGAATTTTTGTTCTATTACCTCGTTTAACGAAAGAGCAAAATTCTCGCAATATTCCCTGAGGTAAAGTCTCAATCGCTCTTTATCCATTTCGTCCATAGAGGAAATGGATACCTCTTTCCCTAGTTGAAAGGGGTCCACTTCTCCCCGGATATAGATCACCCCTCCGTGCATTCCGGTGCCAATATAATTCCCTGCGAGAGGCCTTCCGTCTCTATTTAGCCCGAGCAGTATGATTACTCCCCCAGCTTGATATTCTCCAAGAAAATCTCTGGCAGTTCCCCCAATGATGATGAGGGGAATCTGTTTCTTAAACGCCTTTATGTGGATGCCAACGCGATATCCCACATCTCCTCGGATAAAGAGCTTGCCCCCTCTCATCCCATAGCCGAGCACATCTCCCGCATCTCCATGGATGACCACTTTACCAGCATTCATTGTGTTGGCCACAGCGTCCTGGGCGTTTGAAGAAGTTATGATAGTCGGACCATTCATGAAAGCCGCCATATCATTTCCTGGAACCCCTTCGATTCGAATCTTTATCTTTCCTCGGATCCCATCGCCAATGTAGCGTTGTCCATTTACATTTCGGAGGAAGATGTCCCTTGAACCTTGTCCGATGGCTTGATGGATCTGTTCGTTCAGATTCCGGTAGGAAAGATTTTTGGCGTTAATCTCCATCCTTTTCATTTCAGATTCAGCAGTCTTTCCTTCCTTAAGGCTTTGGGGAAAGAGATGAAACCAAATTGTTCGCTCATCAATTCTTTCTTAAATCCCTTCACCTTAACCCCATCTCGTAATAAACCGGTGATGATACCGGCCCGCTCAATATGGCCTGTAAAGATAGCCCCGACAATCGCATCTCCTCTCAGAATTACTTTTCGGTAAACATCGGATCCACGATCAAATTTTTTAATGACCTGGAATCCATTATCTTGAGGAGGGTTCGTGAGACCAATGGAGATGGTTGGAATATTGGCGACTTCAATAGAGTTCATCATGAAGCTTCCTTCATATTGGTATTTCTTATTCCCTGCCATCTGGTACCCAGCTATTTTCCCTTGAAGGCAGGCATTGGGCCATATTGGGATCGTGCGATAGCTTTTCAGGATCTTGTCGTAAGCTTGGGTCACATCCCCCGCCGCATAAACATCCGGGACGTTCGTTTCCATTCGTTCATTGACGAGAATTCCTTTTTCGATATGAAGGGAAGTTTCTTTGAAAGGATCCACATTGGGGATGACGCCAATGGCAAGGACGACCAGTTGGGTCTTGATCAATTTCTTGTTGGCAAGACGAACCGAATCCACATGGCCGTCACCCAAAATCGCCTCCACTGTATTGGAGGTGATCAGATGGACTCCTTCTTTTTTTAGAGCCTTTTCAAGGATCGAAGAAGCTGTTTCGTCCATGGTCAGGCTGAGGATATGATCAGCCAGTTCTACCACGGTCACCTCTATCTTTCTCTTCTTTAAAGCTTCTGCGGCCTTCAGGCCGATCAAACCGCCACCGATGACTACAGCCTTCTCGGCATCCCTTAAAGCCAATGAAATTTTTTTAGCATCCTCCAGTTTGGTGAACGTGTAGACTCCTGACTTATCGAGACCTTCCATTTTGGGGAGAAAAGGTTTTCCTCCTGTCGCAATGAGAAGACGATCATAAGAAATCTTTTCCCCATTTTCCAATTGAACCGCCTTTTCTTTAAAAAAAGTCTTGACGACACGCTTTCCAAGAAAGGTTTGAATGCCATTTTTCTCATAGAAATTTTTGGGTCGGTAATAGATCTGTCCCGGTTTGATTTCTCCAGCCAAAAGATAGGAGATAAGGGGACGGGAATAGGCAGAATGGGGTTCATCCGAAATGACGGTAATGGGAACAGAACGATCCACTTTCCGAATCGCCTCGATCGCTTCCACTGCTGCTGCTGAATTCCCGATAATGACAATTGCCATATTCAACCTTCACGGTACTCGAGTGCTTCATTAGGGCATTTCATCACACAGATAGGCGTTTCCTTGCCCACACAAAGATCACATTTTGAAGCGGCCTTCTTCCCATTCAAGTCCCTTTGTATGGCCCCATAAGGGCAGACCATCACACACATCCAGCACCCAACGCATTGCTCTTTGTTATGAAGAATAGCACCCGTTTTTTTATCTCGGTATAAAGCTCCGCTCATGCAGGCTTCTAAACAATAAGGATCTTCACAATGGCGGCATTGTAGGCTGAAAGAAAGCGTTCCCTTTTCCTCCACATGAATGCGGGGAAGGGCCCTGGGATTTTCCTCCTTGAAAGCTTTAAAAATGTTTTTGGACTTTGAATGTTCCACAAGGCAGTGAACTTCGCAAAGGCGACAACCGATACAGACTTCCTCTTTGACAAAGATGCGTTTCATGATTCTATCTTCCTTTGATAATTGTTAATTGAACATTGTCCATGGTCTACCTTCCTGCAGGGAGGACTCCGAGGATATCCAACTCTGTATCGGTCAGGCCAATGCCCCTAAGGGCCAGCCGATTTCCACGAAGTGATTCGATGGCATTAATCCCCATTCCGCCCAGCATCTCTTTAATCTCGTGACTCCAGGCATGGATTAAGTTGGTCAGTCTCTCCGTAGCAATTTCCGGGTTAAGCCTTTTCTCCAGATAAGGGTCTTGTGTGGCAATTCCCCAGTTGCACTTTCCGGTATAACACTTTTGACAAACGTGGCAACCCATGGCGATAAGGGCAGCCGTTCCGATGTAGACCGCATCGGCACCTAAGGCAATGGCTTTGAATATATCAGCGCTGTTACGGAATCCTCCGGCCACTAAGATGGAAGCCTCATGACGGATTCCCTCGTCTCTTAGACGCTGATCCACCGCAGCCAAGGCAAACTCAATCGGGATGCCCACATTATCGCGGATCACCGTGGGGGCTGCGCCTGTCCCCCCCCGGAACCCATCCAGCGCGACGATGTCTGCTCCTGCCCTCACCATGCCGCTTGCAATGGCCGCGGCATTGTGGACGGCAGCGATTTTAACGGAGATGGGTTTGGTGTATCGTGTTGCTTCCTTGAGGGCATAGATGAGCATCCGCAGGTCTTCGATCGAATAGATATCATGCTGAGGGGCAGGGGAGAGGGCGTCTGTGCCCTTGGGAATCATCCTCGTCTTCGAGATGTCCTCTACAACTTTTTCCCCGGGGAGATGACCGCCAATGCCGGGCTTTGCCCCCTGCCCGATCTTGATTTCGATAGCCGCTCCTATATCGAGATAATCCTTATGGACACCAAATCGACCTGAAGCAACTTGAACGATGGTATTCTTACCGTATTGGTGAAGATTGGGATGGAGACCGCCTTCGCCGGTGTTCCAATAGATCCCAAGGGCTTCAGCGGCTCTGGCTAAAGACTCACAGGCATTATAACTAATAGCCCCATAAGACATGGCAGAAAAGAGAATCGGTGTCTCTAATTTTAACTGGGAAGGAAGAGGGTCCTTCAGTTGAAAATCACTCCCATTATGATTTAACTTTAATTTATCAGGTTTTCTCCCCAGGTAGGTTCTGAGTTCCATGGGTTCCCTCAGGGGATCGATAGAAGGATTCGTCACCTGACTGGCATTGAGGAGGAGATGGTCCCAGTAGATGGGGTAGGGCCGGTCATTCCCCATTCCCGTAAGAAGCACCCCCCCTGTCTCAGCCTGCTTAAAGATGTTCCGGATGGCCCACCCTGTCCAGTTGCCATTAGCTCTGAACTCAAGCGGGTTCTGTCGAACCGTGAGGGCATTGGTAGGACAGAGTGTCACACAGCGGTGGCAGCCTACACACATTTCTTCTTTGGAACTGACTTCATTGCTTTCAGGATCGTAGGTGTGGCCTTTAAAGGCACACTGCCTAACGCACACCTGGCACTGAATGCATCGGTTCGGATCTCTCTTGATCTGAAATTCGGATTCGAGATGGCTCAAATTCACTTTGATGTTCCTCCTTTAACCATCCCATGATAGGTTCCCCTGCTTTAGGAGACCAGACCTTGTCTGGTGAAGGACAGATCTCTCTGATGCCTGCTTCTTCACTGGCCACATAAAGCGTATTGTCCTTCCTCGCTGCAACGAGAGGTCTCAACTTGATTCTGTCGTTCAGACCAATCAATCCTTTCTTATGACCCAGAAGAATGGCAAAGGGACCATTGACCAATGCACTTCCATAAACAGTACGGACGGCCTTCGCCAATTCCATTTTCCCATCATAATGATCGATTTCCTCCCATGTGGGAGCAGCCAGAGCCATACAGGCCACATCAATGGGAAGGCGATGTTTTCTCAGAAGTAAGTCAAAGAGATAAGCCATCACCTCAGTATCAGTCATCAGGGTGCACTGATACCCAAACATTTCTAAATATCTTTTATTGATGCCGTAGGAGGAGATCTCCCCATTATGGACGACAGCAAAGTCGAGGAGCGTAAAGGGATGAGCTCCTCCCCACCATCCGGGTGTATTGGTGGGAAAGCGGCCGTGGGCCATCCATGTGTGACCCTGGTATTCTTCCAATCGGTAAAATTTTCCCACATCGTCAGGGAAACCCACTGCCTTAAAGGCACCCATGTTCTTTCCGCTGGAAAAGACATAAGCACCTTTGATACGGCTGTTGATCTTCATGACTGTTTCGACGATGTAATCCTCCTCTGAAATTTCAAGTTCAGAAAGTCTGTTCTCATCCACTCTGACGAAATATCTCATGAGAAGAGGGGGATGATGAATTCCGTCCGTTTTTCGAGTAGGAATCTCTTCCTGGAGCTCAATGAAGAGAGATTCATTGATGATCTGCTCCGCCTCATCTTTCCCTAGAGCATCTTCATACATGAGATGAAAGGCATAGAGGTCTTTCATCTCAGGATAGATTCCATAGCCTACGAATCCTCCCCCCAGACCATTGGACCGTTCGTTCATTAAGGCAATGGGTTGAATGATCGCCTCTCCGCTCACTCTTTTCCCATCCTCATGAATAAACCCGACAAGGGAACAACCGGAGATATCTTTCTCAAACCAAGACCGAGTAGGTCTCATCACCTGATTTCCTCCTTAAATATTGAAGTATAGGCATTATTCATAGGGATGGGGTCGAAGCTTCACCGCATCGATCTCCTTGTCTCGCTTATAATCAGGTCAAACGTCAATAACGTCCTTCGTAAAGACACCCCCCTTAAGGTAGGAAGTGCAAATCACATGCCACCAATTGCAAATCATATGAACGAATGACACTCTTATAAGGTATCCAATGTACGACGAAATTTTTTTGAACAGAGGGAAGATCGCCTCTGCAGCAGGGTTGGGATTAAAAAAGGATGATGAAATTCGAGCAGGGTGTATAAAAATAAACAAATGTTTTGAGCCGAGGCAGCATGTCTATAATTAAATGGTGAGTCGAACTTGGACCTGGTTGGATATGAAAGCAGCTTAAGGGTTGTAGCTACCGGTTCTGATCCTTCACCGTAATCTCTTCATTTAGGGTAAACCGATTGAGGAGGATCTCCTTAAGGCGGTCTGTTTTTTGCTTTTCTTCTATTTTTTCTCCCCAGGTATCTTGAATATAGAACACATCCACAATGCGATTTCCCAAGGTTGAAACCCTTGCAAAGTGGATGTCACATCCGTGGTCGGTCAATGCCTGCGTAATCTCGTAAAGAATACCTAACCGATCCTCTCCAGTGACCTCAACGATAGTATAAAAATCAGAATCCTGATTACTAATCTTCACTTCTCCTGATACCTTGGGAATTACCTTTTGTATGATTCGATTCGATTCTTTTCTCTTGGAAAGGAGGTCTTTTAGAGAAGACTTACCGCCCAAGATTTCTTCTAAATCTTTTTTAAATTGTTGTAAGCGCCGGTCAATATCCTTCGTGGCATCTTCGACCCAGAAGGTATCCAGGACAATGCCATTTCCCCAAGTATGAATTTGTGCTTCGAGGATATTGAGACGGCTTAAAAACATCGAGCCTGCAATTTTGGAGAAAAGTCCATAGCGGTCTCTTGTACAGAGGGTCACCTTTGCATGGGTCTCCTTTTCCATCTCCCATTCCACGAGAAGAAGGCCCTTTTCAATTGAACGGGCCATTTCAATATGATGGGCAATCTCTGCGGAAGAATAAGAAGAGAGGTACCGATCCGGAAGCTCGTCATCATATTCAGAAATGATTTCCGGGGGCAGAGATTCCTTGAGCTTCTGAATCATTTCATTCCCTTTTAAAAATGGTCTAACCACACCACCCCGTTCAAAAAAATGTGAGGTCTTCAGGAAAAGCTCCATCAGAAGGGTGTTCTTCCAGGGGGTCCAGGACTCCGGCCCAACGGCTTTGATGTCAGCAAAGGTCAGGAGGTAGAGCATCTTCAATCGATATAAGTTTCCGGTCTTGGTTGCAAAACGTGAGATCACCTGTTCATCATGAAGATCTCGCCGAAGGGCTATCTCCACCATTAAAAGATGGTGACTGACTAAGAATCCAATCAATTCCCTTTCTTCCGCGGAGAGCCCCATCCTGTTTCCAATACGCATACTTATTTCTGCGCCAACAAGGGAGTGGTTTCCCTCCATCCCTTTTCCAATATCATGAAGGAGCGTTGCGAGGAAAAGCATTTCAGGTTTTTCAATCTCTCTGGCCAAAGAAGTGAGCAAGGGATAATCTTTTTGGTAAAGACCATCGCTTAAATTTACCAGTTCCCCCACCGCCAAGAGAGAATGGATGTCAACGGGATGGACATGGTAAAGATCATAATGGATTTTCCCCTCCACCCCTGAAAACTCAGGGATATAATGGGAAAGAAATCCAAGTGCATGCATCATCTTCAAAATGGTGTCAACCTCTTTTCCCTTCTTAAGGATTGATAGGAAAGTTTGATTGACCTTTTCTGAGGCTCTGAAACGATCGTCAATAAAAGGAAGGGCCTCCATCACCGCTTCCTCGATCCGGAAATCCATCTTAACCTGATAGGTCTGACAATGTTCAAAGAGAGTCATCAATTGTGTGGGGTCTCTCTTGAAGGTAACGGGATCAACAAGATGGAGTTCTCCATAGGCGATTCCAAAATTCTCATCGATTTTCTTTCGCTGAAAGAAAAAGAAAGTTTTCTTGAACCAGGACGGTTCATAGAGCGCTCGTTCGAGGATATCGCGAACGAAGTTTGAAATCCGCTGGGTAGACAGATGATATTGTCTCATCATCTCTTCAACCCCTTGCGGACCGTCTGGAAAACCAAGGATCGGTGCGATCTTTTCCTGCCATTCAAAAGTGAGATCATCCTGTCTTCTTTTACTGAGCAGATGGAGTTGGTTTCGAACTGCCCAGAGGAACTGGATGCTCGTTTCCAACATTCGAGAGTGATCCGGGAAGAGGATAGAATCCCAGCGATCGGTCTTGTATTTCGCCCTGATGATCCACCGGCCAATCTGAAAGTCCCTCAGTCCCCCTTCTCCTTCTTTGATATTGGGTTCCAGGGTGTCAGCTGGATCTTCATATTTTTGACGACGGAGGCGAAGATCTTTAGCCAAAGCCTCGGCAAACTTTCGCACCTTTCGATGAAGAATTTTTTTTGTAAAGAGACCGTATAAACTCCGGAAGAATTCGTATTCCCCATCAAGATAACGCCCATCGATTAAGCTTGTTCTTACATGCAAATCCGATTGAGCCATGTTCAGACATTCTTTGATTGACCTTGAACTGCAACTGATCTCCAGTCCTAAGTCCCAGAGGGGGTAAAGAATCTTCTCTATCAATGGGGGAAGCTCCTCTTTTTTCGAAGAGGGGCAGAGGAGAAGTAGATCGACATCCGAGTAAGAAGCCAATTCAGCCCTACCATATCCTCCGACAGCGATGAGGCATACCGATGGGGAGGAAGGCTGGGATTGTGCCTTTTGGAAGGCCTTTCTCACAAGGCAGTCGACCATAGCGGAATGTTGGCGAAGGAATTCCCTTGGGGGAGCGTGAGTGGATACTGCCTGAGCCATCAAATTTTTGGTATTGATCAGACCGTTTCTCGTAATACCAAGTTCAGGAAAATTGGACACCTAATCCTCTCATAGGGAAATAAATAGACTGCTTGGTATTGTAATAATCGCGAAAGCGGGTATCCAGGAGCATTTTTTGGTTCCCCCGTACTTGATACGGGAGATGATGTCTGGATTCCTGCTTTCCTGCCTACCGCGTCCAGGCGCAGGAATGGCGAAAAAATGAAAAAGGTGATGAATAGTTCAGTTTCATATGGCATCTCTTCCGCGTTCTCCAGTCCGAATCCGGATCACCTCTTCGACGGGTGAGATAAAGATCTTTCCGTCCCCGATCTTTCCTGTTTTGGCAGCCCGCTCAAGGGTCTCTATGATCTGCGGAATGATATCGTCAGGAGTAATCAATTCAATCTTAACCTTGGGGAGGAAATCGATCGTGTATTCAGCCCCACGATAGACCTCCGTGTGACCTTTTTGCCTTCCGAACCCTTTTACCTCGGTGATGGTCATTCCCTGAACACCGATTTTGGTCAATGCGTTCTTCACCTCGTCCAGTTTAAAAGGTTTAATAATCGCCTCAATCTTCTTCATGACATTCCTCCCGGAATAGTTCGGAGTAATGAGTTCGGAGTTCGGAGACTCAACCGAAATAATATTTCAAACTCTATCTCTCTGCCTTGGGTAACCAAGAAACTCATTACTTGTTTAGAATGAATATCCCGCCTCTCCATGTTGACTGATGTCAAGGCCACCGATCTCATGCTCCTCGCTGACTCTTAATCCCATGGTCCAGTCGAGGATCTTTAGAATGATCAGGGTCACGATAAAGGAATAGATCCAGGCGGAGATCACGCTAACGGCCTGGATCCCGATAAGGGACGGGTTGCCAAAAAAGAGGCCATCGTTACCTGCAGCGTTGACGCTCTTGGAAGCAAACAGCCCTGTGGCCAGGGCACCCCAGGACCCTCCCACTCCATGAACCCCCACCACGTCGAGAGAATCGTCATAGCCGAATCTATTTTTAAGGTTGATGGCGAAGTAGCAGAGCACGCCCGCCGCAAGCCCGATCAGGATTGCGGAGACAGGGCCAACAAATCCCGATGCCGGCGTGATTGCCACCAACCCTGCCACGGCTCCCGAAGCTGCACCAAGAACAGTCGGATTTCCCCGGTACGCCCATTCAGCGATCATCCAAGAGAGAGCGGCTGCGGCCGTAGAAATATGGGTCACGACAAAAGCGGAGGTGGCCAAGGACCCAGAAGCCACCGCGCTTCCACCATTGAAACCGAACCACCCAAACCAGAGCAGGGCTGCTCCCAGAAGGGTCAGCGTCAGATTGTGCGGTGGCATAGGTTCTTCACCATACCCCTTTCTCTTGCCTACGATGAGAATAGCCGCCAACGCGGCGACTCCAGAGCTAATGTGTACGACCAGCCCTCCAGCGAAATCGAGAGCCCCGAGATTCTTGATCCAACCGCCCACCCCCCAGACCCAGTGTGCCAGCGGATCGTAAACAAAGGTGGCCCAGAGAATGAGAAAGACCAGGTAGGTCTTAAATTTAAACCTCTCAGCAAAAGCTCCTGTGATCAGAGCAGGTGTGATGACGGCGAACATCATCTGGAAAATCATGAAAGCCTGATGAGGGATGGTGGCTGAATAGTCGGGGTAAGGATCAAGCCCAACACCCCTGAGACCGATCCAGTCCAGGCTTCCTATGACACCACCAATGTCTGGGCCAAAGGCAAGGCTATATCCATAGAGAACCCACTGAATGGTAATGACCCCCAGGGCGATGAAACTTTGCATGATGGTTCCAAGAACATTCTTTGATCTCACCATCCCTCCGTAGAAGAGGGCGAGCCCGGGTGTCATCAGCATGACAAGGGCGGTGGAGATCAGAATCCAGGAAGTATCTCCCGTATCCACCTTGCAGAGAGCTGAAGTCGGAGTGGGCTGAGTTTCTTGAGCCAGAGAAACCCCAGACATTAAAAAGCTGAACATTAAGAAGAGAATCGGAATCTTTTTCATCTCATCACCTCTTTATATTTCAGATTTGAGATTCAAGATTTTAGATTTAGACTCCCTGCTTCAATTCAAAATCTGCGATCTGCGATTTCAGTAAAAAAGTTTTGAAAAAATTAATTCCCCTTTCTTTGGAGGCCTCAATCTTTCTCTCCGTTTCACTGAGGATCTTTAACTTCGATGCAAGAGGGGTTTGCGATTCCTCGAACTCTTCCTTGTAGTCTTTCATCCATTCCCGGATCATCTCTTCCGTCACCTCGAGATGGAATTGAAGCCCATAAACCCTTTCTCCGTACAGAAAGGCCTGATGGGGAACATGTGGAGCGGTGGCCAGGAGGCTCGCACCCCAAGGAAGATCAAAGGTATCTCCGTGCCATTGGAATACAGGAAATATTTCTGGAAATTTGGCGAAGAAGGAGTCGCGTGAACCGGCTTTTGTCAATGAAACGTCGTACCATCCTATCTCTTTCACCGGTGCCTTGATAACTCTTGCGCCCAGTGCCTTTGCTATCAGTTGTGCTCCCAAACAGATTCCTAAGACGGCTTTTCCTCGCTGAATGGCTTCCTTAATAAAAAGATCCTCTTCTCTGAGAAAGGGATATCGATCTTCTTCATAGACATTCATCGGTCCCCCGAGAATGATGATCCCTCTGCAGTCTTCAGGTTTTGGCAGATGGACTCCACTCTCGAGGTTTAGAATCCGATAGGGGATCCGTTCCTGCTTGAGACAATCCTCAATCAATCCGGGCCCCTCAATTTTGACGTGTTTAATAATCAATACGCTCATAACCTCTGAATTCTATCCCAGCAAAATTTCCCCCTCCCTTAATGGGGGAGGGTGTGGGTCGGGGTGAAGACCAGATTTTTTAATTCGGTTATCAGCAATCCCTGTGCCAGCTTGTCCCCGGACAGAAGCGATTCATCTTTCCTCAAAATTTTTGAAGGCTTGAAGAGATAGGGGAGATCAGTAATCTATTTTTGAATACCCTGGTGGCATGGAACTTGTTGTTGAGTTTTGGGCAGCCTGTCTAAAAAAAACCCAATGCCATCTTGGTTGAAGACAAAGATCAGGAAAAATCTTCTTTTTTGTGTTATATAGGAGCATCTACGCATT
>CAYMTD010000025.1:5354-13821 GCA_964393245.1 uncultured Syntrophaceae bacterium | reverse complement strand
TGGCTGGAAATCTGATGACCAAAAAATATTTTTTTGTCCATATTGAAATTTAACTTTTTTGTTCGATAATTTTTGTAGGAGGTGAGCGATGGAATATAAGGCACCTAAAGAAGCCTACAAGGGAAATGTAAGAGAAGTGACGATTGGAAAAGGAGACAAGGCCTTAAAGATCGGTGGGGAGAATATCCTTCCTCTTCATTTCTTCGACGAGGGCACCTTACCCAATCCACCGAGATTCGCCTTAGAAGTGCTCGATATGGAGCCGACGGACAAAACCCCCCATCTTCTCGAACCCTTTGGGGATGTCGTCTCCGACCCAATCAAATGGGCAAAAAAATGCGAAACATTCGGCGTCGATGCCGTCTGTCTTGCGCTCGTCAGTACCGATCCTGCTGAAAGGGACGCCCCTGCGGACGGAGCAGCCCAATTGGTCAAGCGGATGGTCGGGGAACTCAAAAAACCACTGATCGTCTATGGATCCGGGGATGAAAAAAAGGATGCAGAGGTTCTTCCCAAAGTAGCTCAGGTATGCGCAGGGGAGAATCTTTTGATCGGGCCGGTTCAAAAAGAAAACTTTGAGGTGGTGGGCAAAGCAATCTTGGACAATGGCCATGTGGCCATTGCACAGAGCCCACTCGACATTAATCTTCTCAAGGAATTGAACGTCAAACTCTGCAAGTTCCTGCCCCCGGAGAGGGTGGTCATCGATCCCCTATCCTCAGCATTGGGTTATGGGATTGAATATAGCTTCTCCTTAATCGAGAGGGTGAAACAGATAGGGGTCATCACGAAGGATAGCATGACCATGATGCCCATCATCGCTAACCTCGGTGATGAATGCTGGAAGACAAAACAGGCGAAGGAAAATAAGACACAGGGATTGCTCTGGGAGGGAATTACTGCCGTATCCCTCTATTTGGCTGGAGCGAATATCCTGGTCTTGAGGCATCCCGAGACACTCAACTACCTAAAAGAAACCCTAAGGAGGTAATGCTCAATGGCGGAATTAAAGGAGATAACAAGAAAGCTAAAGGAGATTCATGAGAAGATCAAGGCGGAGATTCCCTGGGAGCCGATCGGGCATACGCCCATGCCTGAGATCCCAGACCTCAGAAACTGGGATATGAAACTGCTTCAGACCTACAAACCTTTCTATGCCCCGTTCTGTGACCTTTGCTGTTTCTGCACCTATGGCAAATGTGACCTCACCGAGGACTGTAGAGGAGCGTGTGGAATTGATATCGCCACGCAACAGGCAAGGTTTGTCTTATTAGCCTGTCTGATGGGATGTTCAGCCCATGCCTCTCATGCAGGCCATATTCTGGATGTCCTAATAGAAAAGCACGGACCGGATAAGAAGATCAATTTAGGCACTTCTGTGGAACTGGAAGCGCCCAATATAAGAACGGTTCTCGGGTTAAAGCCCGAAACGCTGGGCGACCTGAAAATAGCGATTGAATATGTTTACAAGGAGATTGCACATCTTCTCGATTCCACGGCCATGGGTCAGGAAGGAAGTTGCCTCGATTATGAGTCGAAGTCGTTGCATGCGGGCATGCTCGATCATGTAGGTATGGAGGTAGGGGACATTGCTCAGATCGTCGGGTTTAATTATCCAACCTCTGTTGCCGATACACCATTGGTCGACTTGGGATGGGATTCCGTCGATAAAACAAAGCCCATCATCTGCTTCATAGGACATAATCCTGCGACGTCAACGGTGGTCGTGGACTATCTCCAGGAGAATAACCTTTACGACAAGGTCGAATTATGCGGGGTCTGTTGTACAGCCTTAGAAACCACCCGGTACTATTCAAGAGCCAAGGTTATCGGTCCTTTCTCTCGTCAGCTCTTTTATGTCAGAAGTGGCATTGCCGATGTGATCATGACGGATGAGCAATGTATCCGGACGGATATGCCACAAGAAGCGACGAAAGCTGGTTCAGCCCTTATTGCTGCGCTGGATAAGGCGATGTACGGTCTCGAGGATGCCACTGAAACGGCTACGGATGAGATTGTAAAGAAGATGGTGGAGGAGAAAAAGCATTTTGCCATCCTCGACCCCAAAAAAGCAGCTGAGGTGGCCGTGAAGGTGGCTATGGCGATTGCGCCTCAGAGAAGAAAAGGGTGGATTACAGAACAGGAGGCTACAGAACTGGCACAAAAATGCAGTATGTGTGGCATGTGCGAACAGGCATGCCCCAACCTTTTCGACATCGGAAGTGGCGTAAGCCAAGTGGCTAAAGGCAACTACGATGTGATCAGAGAAATATTCAATCTGTGCGTCGGCTGTGGCAAATGTGAGGAGCAATGTCCTCGACATCTCCCCATCTTAAAGATCATGCAGGTCGGAGCAAGTAAAGAAACCTATAAGATCAGGGCAGGACGCGGTCCGATTATGGATACGGAGATTCGAACGGTGGGCGCACCCATTACTTTAGGGACCATCCCTGGAGTGGTCGCCTTAGTGGGTTGTTCCAATTTCCCTGATATCCGTGATCTTGCCGAGATCGTTGATGAATTTGCCCGAAGAAAATATATCGTGGTCGTTTCAGGTTGCACGGCGATGGCTGTTGGCATGTGGAAGGATGCGGATGGAAAGACCATCTATGAGAAGTATCCTGGCGATTTCGACGCCGGGTGTGTGGTCAATGTAGGATCCTGTGTCGCCAACAGTCATATTTCCGGAGCGGCCATCAAAATAGCCAATATCTTTGCCGCATTGCCTCTGAGGGCCAATTATGAGGTCATGGCAGACTACGTTCTCAACCGGGTCGGTGCGGTGGGTATCGCCTGGGGAGCTTACTCTCAAAAGGCAGCCTCCATTGCTACGGGTTTTAACAGATTGGGGGTTCCGGTCATCCTCGGCCCTCACTCCTCTAAATATCGAAGGCTCTACCTCTCGAGAAAGGAAGAAGATGAGTGGAAGGTGATGGATGCGCGAAAGAAGCAGATTGTAGAAACCAGTGAGCCTTCGCCCGAGCATCTCGCTTACGTTTGCGAGACCAAAGAAAAGGCCATGGTGATGATCCCCAAACTCTGCATCCGTAAGAATGACACACCTCAGGGAAGAGCGATCAAGCTGAATCACTATATCTCTCTTTACAAGAAGTACATGGGTGGCGGTCTCCCAGAAGATCTTCCTCTTTATGTGAGAAGAGATGCAGACATTCCGCTCGTTTACAAGAAAGAGGTCAAGGCGTATCTAACCCAAATTGGCTGGAAACCCAAAGAACCGGTCGGACTTCCTACCCTGATTGGAACGTATCCAACAAAGGTTCCGGTGGATTCGGTCATACACTAAGAAGGAGGAACGAGAGATGAGTCAATTAGCTCCATTAATGCCATATCATCGAGTGAATATCTTAACAGGGACGAGGACGGCAAGGCTCGTAGAGGATCCTGCAGAATATGCCAAACAGATCGCGAAAGCCCAGCGTCCGCTTCTCGTGCTCGGTCCGCGTCTGCTGAAGATCAGCCTGGGTGGGAGATTGCTTCTCGAATATGCTTTGGACCTTGCCAAGGCCAAAAATATCCCAATCTGTGCCACTGCGACGGTTAAATCGAAGATGGTGGAATTGGGAGTCCAACCCGATAGTGTCTACGACGTTGTTGAGATCATCAATGCCCTCAAAGATCCAAATTGGAAGGGCGTGAGAAGAGAAGGAAACCACGATCTCGTCTTGTTCTTTGGTTTCCGAACCGATCTTGGGGAACAGGGGCTTTCTGTTCTCAAGCACTTTGCTCCCCATCTGAAGACCATGACCCTCTGCAAGTACTATTATCCCCATGCTGATTTTTCCCTGGCCAATATCAGGAAAGATGAGCAGTGGAAAAATATCTTAGAGGGGATCGTTGAAAATCTGAAAAAAGAATAAACTATCCTAAGAAAGGAGAGTGGAAATGGAGTTTCATGCTGACATCGGACCGCAATATGAAGGGGAAGTCATCCGGAAGGAAAATCTGTACATGGAGTTTGGAGGACCAAAGGTCGCACACAAATTTGAACTGGCCACGGTCAAGAGCCCCGATGAGATAGAGAACGAAAAGGTTGAGATCATCGGCCCGGACATCAATCAATTGGAACCCTACAATCCAGAAACGGATAAGGGGGGAACTTATCCGATTGCCATTTTGATCGATGTCGCCGGAGCCGATTTGGATAAGGACGCGGAGGCCATCATTGAAAGAAAGATTCACATGTACCTCAACTTCATTCAGGGCTGGTACCATATGAATCAGAGACAGGACATGTGGGTCAGGTTGAGCACGGATGCCTATAAAAAAGGGTTTACTTCACTGAAGGAATTGGGGGAGATTTTTAACTTTCTCTTTACCTCAGAGATGCCAATCATTGAAAAGATCCAAACTACAATCATCACTGATCCGAAAAAAGTGCAGGAACTCCTGCCAGAGGCTCTAAAGAGATATGAGGCAAGAGATGAAAGGGCCAGACAGCTCAAGGATGAAGATGTGGATCAATTCTATGGCTGCGTATTGTGCCAAAGCTTTGCTCCAACCCATTGCTCAATCATCGCTCCGAACCGGATAGCCAATTGTGGAGCCATTAACTGGTTTGATGGAAGAGCTGCCGCCAAAATCGACCCCGAAGGTCCTATTTTTTCCATTGAAAAAGGGGAATTGATCGATGCCGCCAGGGGAGAATATGAAGGAGTCAATAAAGTCGTGGCAGAGAAATCCCTGGGGACTTATGACAAAGTTTATCTGTATAGCGCATTTGAGCACCCCCATACCTCGTGCGGTTGCTTCCAGGCAATCGTCTTCTATATCCCTGAGGTGGACGCCTTTGGTCTTGTAAACAGGGAGTATAAGGGGGAGACGGTCATTGGGACGACTTTCTCCCGTATGGCGGGAGAGACCTCCGGAGGAAAACAGATCGAAGGCAGGCTCGGAACAGGCCTGGAGCAGTTAAGATCGCCAAAGTTCATCCAGGCAGACGGTGGCTTGGCGAGGATCGTCTGGATGCCTAAGGAAATAAAGGAAAGATTTAAGGATGTTCTTGAGGCAAAGGGGCTCTATGATAAGATCGCCACAGAAAACGATGCCAAGAATCCCGATGAATTGACGGCATTCTTAGAAAAAGTGGGGCATCCCTGGTTAAAGGGGGAGGTCGAGCTTCCAACATAGAAGAAATCGTGACTGGAACCGTGACATGTGTCTGCACGCTGAAGGCCGTTTCGGCACGGAGGCGTGTCCGGACACGGAAAACGGCCGCGAACACGTTATTTCCTAAATAAGGGGAGGTGCAACATGCCAATATCAGGGTCTGAGATTGTGAAGATGCTTCCGGGAAGAAAACCATGTAAGGATTGTGGTTTTCCTACCTGCTTTGCTTTCGCCATGAAACTGGCCACGGGTGGGGCAAGCTTAGATAAGTGCATCTATCTCTCTCCAGAGGTGAAGGCCAAGCTTGAAGACTTGCTGGCACCAGCCATTAAGCTGGTGACGATAGGGACGGGGGACAATAAAGTTCAGGTTGGGAATGAAGAGGTTATTTACCGGCATGAGAAAACCTATGTCCACCCCCCGGGAATTGCCGTCCTCATTTCAGACAAGGACAGCGATGCCAAGGTGGATGAGAAGATAAAAAAATTAAGAGAACTTCAGTTTCCGTGGGTCGGTTTAATGCTCAAGGCCGAGCTTCTCGCCCTCCACTTTGAATCCGGAGACAAGAACAAATTCCTCGCCCTGGTGAAAAAGGCATCCACCTCAAACCTTCCGATGATTCTCATCTCTCAGGATCTGGATACCCTATTTGCCGCAAGGGATCTATACGCTGACAAGAAGCCCTTGCTCTACCCGATCACAAAGGAGAATATCGATCAGGCGATCCCAAAGATTAAAGAAAAACCAACCCCGATCGGTGTTCGGGGGGAGAGCATCGAGGAACTGATCCCCTTAACCATGAAATTGAAGGAAGCGGGAGTTGATGAAGCGGTTTTGGATCCTGGCTCAAAAAACCTGATGGATGCGATACGAGATCAAACCTTCATCCGTAGGGCGGCCTTGAAACAAGGCTTCAGACCCCTTGGCTACCCGACGATCGCCTTTCCCTGTTTCATGGCAAAGGATGGTTTGAAGGAAATTCTCACGGCCTCGGTTTTCATAAACAAGTTCGCCGCTCTGATCGTTCTCTCCGATTTTGATCAATTTTCCCTTCTGCCTCTTCTGGTCCAACGCCTGAACATTTACACCGATCCTCGTTTCCCAATGGCGGTTGAAGAGAAGTACTATGAAATCGGAGAGCCGGATGCCAGTGCTCCTGTACTCATTACTTCGAATTGGGCGCTTACCTACTTCATCGTCTATTCAGCGATTGAAGCGACCAAGATCCCATCTTATCTGCTGGTTAAGGATACAGAAGGACTCGGCGTGCTCACAGGCTGGGCAGCCGGCAAATTTACCGGGGATCAGGTAGGGGCCATGGTTAAGAAATCAGGGATCGAAAGCAAATTGAAGAATAAGAAGATCGTTCTCCCGGGAAGGGTGGCAAGGATCAAAGGAGAGCTGGAGGACACCCTGCCTGGCTGGGAAGTGGTCATCGGTCCCAGAGAGGCTGCCGGAATCGGAGCTTTTTTACCCGAATATGTAAAGACCTTAAAGAAATGACCGAAAAAGAAGAACGGCTCTCCCCTATTCTTGAGAGACACCGAGGAGAGCGAAACGGGTTGATCCCCATCCTGCTCGAGATTCAGAAAGAATTTGGATATCTTCCAAAAGAAGCGATGCTAAGGGTCGCGGAATTTCTGGGGATGCAACCCATGGAGGTATGGGGGGTCGCCACTTTTTTTAATCAATTTCGATTAACCCCCCTCGGCAAGAATCATGTGAAGGTTTGTATGGGGACCGCCTGCCATCTTGCAGGCGGTCGTTTAGTTCTGGAGGCTCTGGAACGGGAGCTCAAGATTAAGGTTGGAGAGACTTCGAGTGATGGGGAATTCAGCTTGGAGAGGGTTGCCTGTATCGGCTGTTGCATGTTAGCTCCTGTTGCCGTCATCAAGGATAAAATATATCCTAAGATGTCTTCTTTCAAGGTGGAGGAAGCATTAATTCCGTATAGACAGGAAAGCAAAGTAGAAGATTGACCCGTTCGACGGCGCCAAACTCTAATCTCTGAAACAGGGAAGAAGCGTCGCTCAGGGTCAACCCTGAGCGTTCGATTGAGCCTTCGACCCGAGCTGGGGCCGAGGTTCATGTGGAAGCTAAGCAATGGCCTTCAGTTCGGGGAGTCGAAGGGTTGACATTTGAAGAGATTAAAAGACGAGCGAAATCTCAACGGGAGCTCTTGGATCACAAGCCCCATATCCTGGTTGGCACGGCCACGTGTGGTAAAGCAGCAGGGGCTCTGGACGTCATTGACGCATTCAAAAATGAATTATCACGGCGGGACATTCAAGTACCCATCATTCAGGTCGGTTGTATTGGTTTATGCTATGCCGAACCTCTGGTGATCATTTCAAAACCCGAATCCCTCCGAATTGCCTACCATAATATTACTCCAGATTTGGCCTCCCGTCTTGTAGAAGGATATATCGCTGGGGATGATCCATGTCTCGAACTTGCTCTGGGTACTTTCGAAACAGACGAGAGGGGGACATCTTATATCCCTGAACTTACAAGATTTGAGCATGAACTTCGCCTCATCTTGCGCCGCTGTGGGGCCATTGACCCTGAGAATATTCATGATTATATTGCAAGTGGAGGCTATGATGCACTAGAAAAAGCATTAAGCATGCCACCCGAACAGATCATTGATGAGGTTAAGAAATCAGGGCTTCGCGGAAGGGGAGGAGCCGGATTCCATACCGGGCTGAAATGGGAATTCTGCCGTCAAGCCAAAGGCGAGACAAAATATGTTATTTGTAACGCTGATGAAGGGGACCCCGGTGCCTTCATGGATAGGGTCATCTTAGAGAGTGATCCACACGAGGTCATCGAAGGCATAATCATCGCCGGTTATGCGGTTGGGGCCCAAAATGGCTATATTTACGTTCGTGCAGAATACCCATTGGCAATTGAGAGGATCAGAAATGCCTTAAAACAAGCACTGGAGACAGGCGTCTTAGGAGAAAATATTCTTGGCAGGGATTTCAATTTTCATATTGGGATTGCAGAAGGAGCAGGTGCCTTTGTCTCCGGAGAAGCAACGGCTCTGGTTGCGGCTATGGAAGGAAGGAGAAGCGAACCGAGAGTCAGACCTCCTCGTCTGGCGGAGGTCGGTTTATGGGGATGCCCTACCCTCCTGAATAATGTGAAGACCTTTGCCTACGTTCCTCTCATCATTGGCAGTGGGGTAGATCAGTTTCTATCCATCGGAACGGAACACAGCAAAGGGACCGCCGTCTTTACACTTGCTGGAAAGATTCAGTATCCTGGCCTCACGGAAGTCCCCATGGGGACCACATTGAGAAGGATTGTCTACGATATCGCCGGTGGCATGTCGAAT
>CAYMTD010000025.1:0-5254 GCA_964393245.1 uncultured Syntrophaceae bacterium | reverse complement strand
TTGTCCTGCCTTGGTCTGTAAGGATCTGATCGCTTACTATATTCTCCCTGAAAAGTGTGATCGCGCCTGCGAACACTGCATCCTAGTATGCCCCACCGAAGCTATCAAAGGGGGAAAGGGAGAGATCAAGGTGATCAATCAAGAAAAATGCTCAAAATGTGGAAGCTGTATGGAAGTTTGTCCTCCCCAATATCACGCTGTGGTAAAAATATCACCCATCGGTAAGCTCCCATCCGGTCCCATGGATAAAGAAGCTTCAGCCCAAGGAGGTAGTTAAAATGGCCCGAAAGATCGTTTCCACAGGGAGGGGAGGAACAGGAAAATCAACCTTCGTCGCCGTCATGAGTCGATATCTCCCTCGTCCCTCTCTCTTCGTCGACCTCGACCCTGACTTGAGCTTAGCGGAAATGCTTGGGATTGATTTGGCCAAAGAAGGGAAGAGGACGATCGTTGAGGCCCTTTACGATGCGGTGAAAGAGAGGCAACGTGGTGGGAGTCCTCTCACCCCAGTGGAGGATCGATTCAAGGGGTTGATGTGGGGGGACTGTCTTTACGAGGGGAAAGGTTTCGACGTCATTACCCTTGGCACAAAGGATATGGAGGGATGTTATTGTTTTCCCGATCACCTTCTGAGAAAAACTATTTCCGACCTCTCCAAGAACTATAAGAATGTGGTCATCGATTCCCCAGCGGGTTTAGAACATCTCAACCGTAACATTGTTTCTGAGGTCGATGACCTTTTTGTTGTGATCGATCCTTCGGATAAATCATTGGTCCATATCAAGAAGGTGAAGGCCATTTTGAAAGAGGTGGGGATGATGTATGATCACTTCTATCTGGTGGCCAACTACATGTTCGATGAGGAGGCAGAGAAATATTTTAAAGAGGCGGGTGAAATCTATTTGGGAAAGATCGAACATGATCCAAAAGTGGAGGAATACAACTTAGGGGGGGAACCCCTGACCAAACTCCCCGAAGACTCACCCGCGTGTCGATCGGTGAAGAAGATCCTCGAGAAAGCGGGGGTGATTTAGAATGGGAAAGATCAATGTCATTACGGGCAGGGGCGGAACGGGGAAATCGACGTTTGCCGCTCTATTTACGCGATATGTGAGTGCCAAACCTCTCCTTTTGATCGATCTCGACCCGGATGAAAGCCTGGCGAAGATGGTCGGAGTGAATTTGGAAAAAGAAGGCAAACGGTCCATTTCCGATGCGCTCTCGGGGATCATCGAAAAGGGCAAGAAAAGCAAAGGGAAGGATGATTCTCCAGATTTGCTGAGGCGCATGATGGAGGATGGGGAGATCATTCACCGGGACGAAAAGTTCGATCTCATTACCTTGGGAACTAAGTTCGCCCCTGGTTGTTACTGTCTGCCCGATGAGATGA
The DNA here is from genome assembly GCA_964393245.1 of uncultured Syntrophaceae bacterium. Classification (GTDB taxonomy): domain Bacteria; phylum Desulfobacterota; class BSN033; order BSN033; family UBA1163; genus CAYMJV01. The sequence continues at coordinate 3,864 of CAYMTD010000025.1, read as the reverse complement.
TCAAAGAGACCATCCGGAATATCCATCCCCACTATGAGATGATCCTGGTCGATTCCCCCGCAGGATTGGAACACCTTAACCGAAAGGTAACCCCCGATATCAACGACCTTTTCGTTGTGCTTGATCCGTCTGGAAAATCGGCAAAACATATCGACAGGATCAAATACGTCACCAAAGGGGTCAACATTCATTACCAGCAGTTTTATCTGGTTGGAAATTATCGGTTCACAGAGGAAATCGAAACCTATCTATTGAGGAGTGGGGAAAAATATTTAGGAAGAATAGCGTATGATCCCCTGGTCCGGGAACACAACTTAAAAGGAGAATCTCTGTTTGCTATTCCGGAGGACTCCCCTGCTTCCCTTTCTGTAAAAAAGATCTTGCAGGAGGCGGGTTATGTGCTCGTATGAAGACATCTCTAAACAAAGCTTTGAGCTGGCCCTTCGGCTGGCGACGCAGAAGCTTTCAACCCTGAAGGCTGAGGACATCTGTCGTAACAGTGGGGCGACTCGAATAGATGATGATCGCATCCTAATTTATTTCCTGAACCAACCTTATCAGGTCATACTTTCCACCGGGGAGATTTCATTCAAGGATAAAAAAGAGGAGGTCCCGATCAAGGATCAGATATTGATCCTCCACTACCTGTCCCAGGCAAGGGGGACCCCTTTCACAAATAAACTGATCGCCTATACGCAACTGCAGGGAGGAAAATTTTATTGCCCGGCATTCCAAAAAAGAACACTGGAACCCATCCTAAAATGTTTCAGCCATCAACCGGAGAGGTTGCTTGACGTTGCCCAGCCATTGGGTGGGAAAAAGGCAACCCATGGGGATGTCTCGGTCTATTTCGATGCCCTCCCCTTTGCCCGGATCGTCATCGTTCTCTGGCGGGGAGATGAGGAGGTCCCCTGCGGAGGCAACATCCTATTTGATGAAAACATAAGGGACTGTCTTTCCACCGAAGATGTTGTGGTCCTTACCGAAGTCCTCATTTGGAAATTAATCAATCTGACAAAAAGTTCCTTCTCCTGAGGTTCTCCCATGATCTTTCAAGCCAAATGTGGGACGACGGCAATGGGCATCATGCCCCATAAGGATGTGGACCGAGCCCTTGAGCTGGTTTTGAATCTGGATATCCCCTTCTGGCCGCAGCTTCCCCATGTAAGCCTCTATGAGGACATGTACATTCAGACCTCGGAGAATTTCCCGGGCATAGCGGTCGACTTCGAAAAGGGGAGACTGTCCTTCCATACAGCGAGATTTGAGCAAGAACTAAACGATTATTTCACGAAGACGGAGAGTCCGGAAACTTATGCGCTCACACCGGAATATTCAATTGTCTTTCGGAAATTTCTTTCTCAGAACCTTCAAGGCTATCGGGCGATCAGAGGCCAGATCACTGGACCTGTGAGCTTTGGTTTTAAGGTGCTGGATGAAAATTTAAAACCGATCATCTATAATGAAGAGGTTAAAACGATCTTATTTGATTTCATTCAAAAGAAGGTGAATGTTCAATATCAGGAGCTTAAAGCTAAAAATGAAAATGCTTTCGTCTGGGTGGATGAGCCAGGTTTGGGTTATGTCTTTAGCGGTCTTTCAGGTTATAATGACCAGCAAGCCAAGGAAGATTATTATCAACTTATCCAAGGAATAGAGGGACCGAAAGGGTTGCATCTTTGCGCAGAGGTCAATCTTCCCTATCTCTTGGAATTGGGGGTTGAAATCGTCTCCTTCGATGCTTTTCAAATTGGGTTTATGCCTAAAGAATACGCTCAGAGCGTAGCAGATTTTATTAGGAAAGGGGGGATCATTTCATGGGGTATGGTTCCCACCGAGTTTAAAGCCCTGGAAACTCAGACACCTGAAAAATTGGCCTCCCTCCTCTCTGGTTACTGGAGTATCGTTTCGGACAATACAGACATCGCTTTGGACCAACTGGCCGAGCAGGCGTTGATCGCGCCAGCGCGGTGCTGCCTGGTTGAGCTCACCCTTGATTCCACCGAGAGATCGAAGGGCTCCAATATCGAGGAGAAAATTGTGGAGAAGGCGTTCTCCTATTTGCCCGAGATTTCAGGGATATTGAAGAAAAGGTACGGATTAGAATGACCATTAAGCCTTTTTTACCTATCGGAATCGGAAGCCTGCCTCACAAAGATCCCGTTAAGGCGAGCGAGGTCGTATTGAAGTATTTTCCTGATTCGCCTTACTGGCCTCAGCTTCCTTCCAGGGATTTTAGGGAAGGAATGCTCGCCCAGTTTACTGAAGGGATGCCCGGAGTAGCCATGGACGGAGAAAAGGTCTACTTCCATTCCCCTTTTCACCCCACCTCGGAATGGGAAAAGTTCTATGAAGCTTTCTCTGAAGCCCGTCCCGATTATTTTATCATGGGAAGGGAAAACGCCTCCGGTTTCTATGCCTTATTGAAAGTCCTTAAAGGCAAGAAGCCTTTATTGGTCAAGGGACAGATCACCGGTCCCATCACATTCGGTTTAGGGGTCTCGGATGAAAAGAAGATACCTATCCTCTATGATCCGAATCTGAAGGAGATGCTTTTAAAAACAATCGCTTTGAAGGCGGAATGGCAGGAAAGGAAATTGAGCGAGGTGGCCCTGGGGATTGATACCCTGATCTTCTTTGACGAGCCTCTACTAAGTGGCTATGGGTCGATCAGTATGAACCTCTCAAAGGAAGAGATCATCGATTGTCTCAATAATGCCATCTCCGCTCTCCATGGTTTATCAGGGATTCATATCTGTGGGGCTACCGATTGGTCCATGATCATGCAAACCGGAATCAAGGTCATCCACTTCGACGCCTACCAATTCTTTTCCAATATGCTCGCTTATGCCCCTGAATTGAAACAATTTCTTCTCAACGGGGGTAGGTTGGCATGGGGAATCGTTCCATCGGAGGAAGAGTTCCTAAGGCAAGAGACGACCTCGAATCTGGTGAAGAGTTTGGAAGAAAAGATAGAGCTCTTGTTGAAGGAGGGAATTCCCGAAGAGACCCTACTTAAAAACTCTCTTCTTTCTCAAAGCTGCGGTCTTTCTTCTCTTTCGGAGGAGTTAGCTGAAAAAGGCTTGAAGCTCACCCAAGAGTTGTCTTCTGCCATGAGAAAAAAGTTCGGTTGAAGGCCACCATCGAAACCTAACGGTAAGGGTGAGGGGCGCGGCTCTATACGCGTCGCCTCCGCCTTCTTCTTCTGCTTCTCTCTCTCCTTATGATCTCAACAAGTTGTTTCGTCGAAACAGTCGCTTTGATGGAAGGAACATCCAGAGGGGAGCGACGTGTCTGCTCAGGGATCAATGCAAAGGTTCTTCCATCCTTTCGGCGGATGATCACCTTTCCCGTCGATTCCGCTTTGTCTAAGATATTAGGGGGGCAGGCAACGGAAACACCGTATAGGCAAATAAGAGGGTCCGCATAATCCTACCCAACGGGACTTCTCCGACCTCGACAAGAAAGTGCAGATGATTCTGCATCAAAGCGCAGGCATAAAGACGGAAAGAGAATCTGTTTTTACAGTTCAAAACATAGGTAAGAAACTGCTTGAAATCCTTCTCATCCAGAAAAACTCCTTGCTTTCGGTTTCTTCTTATGATCACATGGTACAACGTCCCCGAAAAATGGATTCGAGGTTTGCGCGCCATGGCAATTCTTTATCGGAGAATGCTGCCCGTGCCAATACCGAGTTACCGTTGCCTGACCCTTTGACCCCATCGCCCTTCCAATCCGCGTCAGCTCGATGCGGTTGTTAGACACATCTTTAGGATAGTCTCTTGATGATTCGTTTAGCAAGTCCATCCTCAATTTCTTTGTGCCTTGGAATAGGCTGACTCCTACCCGTTTGAGGGTTTTTGT
>CAYMTD010000024.1:0-13966 GCA_964393245.1 uncultured Syntrophaceae bacterium | reverse complement strand
CGCCTGTCGTCGTAAAACTGGCACTGAACAATCTGGAGAAAACCGGCAATGTGGTGGGAAAAATTTATGCCTTCTCTACCCTGGGGTCCTTCCTTGGAACCTTCGCCACCGGATTTTTCTTGATCTCTTGGATGGGAACGCGAACGATCCTCTTAACCATGGGGGCCATTCTCGTCATTTGTGCGCCGATCTTTGGCAACTTCTTTTCGAGAAAGAGGCTCCTCATCCGTTTCGTGCTCGTTCTCCTCTTTTTCTTTATTCTTATCCTCCCCCTGGCGGTCTGGGTTGGATACGTTGCGATTGATCCCGAAGAAAGAGTCATCTCGTCCTCTCCTCTTGAGGCCATAAAGACTTTATATGGATTGGCATTTGCTTCTCCAAAGGACGACGATACCTACTTTTACAAAGAAAGTGATTACTACACCATTAAGTTGAAGAAGGATCACACGCGTAGCGACGGGGGTCCTTTAGATACCCTTGTCCTCGATCATCTGATCCATTCTTACACTGACCTCCATGACCCCTTCCATCTCGAATACGAATATATCCGGATTTATGAAGAGGTCGTCCGGTGGCAGTCAGAAATGCGAAATCCCTTCAAGGTCCTGTTCATTGGCGGAGGAGGATATACCTTTCCCCGTTTTGTCGTAGCCAAATACCCCAAGGCAGAGATTGATGTCGTTGAGATCGATCCGGAGGTAACAAAGGTCGTCCATGAATACTTAGGGGTCAAGAGGGATTCAAGAATTCGTTCCTACAATGAGGACGGTCGGTGGTTCGTGATGAATTGCAAGGGAAAGGGGAGCTACGATTTCATCTTCGGGGATGCTTTTAATGACCTCTCCATTCCCTATCATCTCACGACAAAAGAGTTTGCCAGTCAATTGAAGGCTCTCCTCAAACCCGATGGGTTGCTCTTGGCGAATGTCATCGATAGTTTCAAAGCGGGTCAATTCATGCCTTCGTATATTCGGACGTTGGAGGAAGTCTTTGGAAAGGGAAATATCCATCTGATCACGCTTACTTCAGACTTTGATCACATGGGAATCAGCACCTACGTCATCGTGGCCAGTCCGAAGCCATTAGACATGGATGATTTTGTCAAGACGATTAAAAGAAAAAAGGGAGAGGAGATGACATCCTTTGTCATGCCTCCCGACCGATTACAACAATATCTCAAGGAACGCTACTCGGTGGTCCTCACTGATGACTATGTACCCGTGGACAACCTGATCGCCCCCATTTTCGAAGAACGATTCGGTTATCAGAGATAAGAAGACGAGTTAGATTTTCTAACGGGTCTCTTCACCGAATGAGTCCTCAAGCGAACCTACTCCTTTGATCGCGATCGAAATCTTTCCACAACCTTACTAATCCCGGCATCAGTGACTCAGATCCTTTAACCCTTTTTCCCATGTCATGTTGGGCTCCTCCCGTTCATATTGACAAAAGAAAGACCGTTTAATAAGATGAGCCATATTTAGTTACTTTAAAAGTCTATTTCAAAAAGAGGGGATGATCGGATATTCTTAATAAATCAGCACTTCAAAGAAAGAGCCGGTAAAAGAAAAAAAGGAGGAGACAGAGATGAAAAGATTAGCGAGTCATTTCATTATTCTTCTAAGCATCTTTCTGTGTTTCGCTTGGGTCCTTTCGAACTGTTCCGCCAACAAGATCAGTTCAACTCCCTCAAAACCTTATAAATACTATCTCACCCATATTCATCCAGATTTCATGGTTAAACCGGATGAGGCCTACCAGTGGCATCTTGACAAAGATAAGGAGGGGCCTACCTATTCAGGGAATGCTTCCTGGAAGAAACTTATGACTTTTTTGGAATCTAAGTTGAAAGCGTACGGCGTAGTCGATTTAACCAAAAACAGATGGACCTATAACAGGTGGTTTACATCGGATTGGCCAGATGACAAGAACTGGACCCTGATCTCAAATGGTGAACCTATGAAGGTTGCTTCCTACGGGGCTTATTCAGGTTCAACGGATGCTAATGGGATTACAGCCGAACTTGTCTATTACAATCCAGCCGCTCCTCCTTCATCCATTAGAGGTAAAATTGCAGTTCTTACGACGGCACCCCATCCCGATCCTCCCTTGACTGAAGATTATAAGAAATGGTTCACGTTAAATGATTATGAATATCTCTCCGATCCTGAAACCTTTCCTCCCATGTTTAGGAAGGTCCCTGTGAACCAGAGCGTCGCTTATGATGTTTGGTGGCAGCTCCGTCAGACCGTTCGCATCAATGGGATCTTAACAAAGGGCCAGGCTGCTGGAGGGGTCGTGGTCTTCAATATGCCCTATGACAGGCTTGCTGGTTTATACACTTTTCCCATTCCAGTTCTATATAACGTTCCATCTCTTTATCTTGACAGAAAAGCGGGTGCGAAGGTTATCAATGATGCAAAACAAGGGAAATTGGCGACTTTAAGATTAATGGCAAAGGTCGAACCGACTGAGACGTATCAATTGATTGGATATTTGCCTGGGAAGCATTATGGCACAGCAAAGGATGAGAAGATCCTCCTCATTGCCCATACCGATGGTCCTTGTTTATCGCAAGATAATGGCGCCTTCGGACTTTTGGGAATCGTTGCCTATTTCTCTCATATTCCCCAAATGGAGAGACCGAGGACGCTCATGATTCTGATGGACAATCGACATTACATGCCGGGAATGGAGAAGGCCTTCGAAAAGGAGGATTGGTTTGAGAGATATCCTGATTCGAAGAAGTCAATCGTCGCTCTCATCGCAACAGAGCATTTAGGTCAAGTCGAATACAAAGAAGAAGGAGATGTCTTTGTGCCCACGGGAAACGTTGAAGTTTCTTTTCTGTGGGCCCGAAACAACCCGCTCCTGATCAACATGGCGATCAAGGCTGTGAAAGAGAATAAGTGGCCCAGATGCATGGTCCAATGTGTCGAGAAACCAGGGATCCATGGTGGAACCCAAGGGATATGGTACGGAATGGGGAAGATTGCCCTTGATTGGAACGTTCCAGGTTTTGGAATGATGGGCAGCCAGGGAGCTTATTGGGCCACGACCGGTCGAATTGACAAATTTGATAAAGATCTATTTCGTAAGCAAGTGGCGGCGATGGCTCAACTGACCGGCGAATTAATGGTAGCTGATCTTGGGCAAATTAAGCCTTCATCTCCCCAAAAATAGTGGAAAGAAAAGACACAATCAAGTTGAGAGCCGATGATATCTGGCTGAACTTTGGAGGAGTTTCTGTCCTCTCCGGGGTCAGTTTTGTTGTCCGAGCGGGAGAGATGCTGGCCATCATCGGACCCAACGGGGCTGTGGGAGCATCAAGGGTCACACCTTAATATGTCAGCAATAAGATTACTAACCGCTCTCTCGAATGGTCCACTCGATCTTCAATATTTCTGTCCCCGCCTGCCCCCCCTGAAACCGCCATATACCCAACACCAAATACCTCTCCAATCTCCCTGTTCAAATACACCCCAAGTCGATAGAAGACGTAAATAGCCACATCGCGATTCGGACACCTACGAACACTCAACACAGTCCCAGGATCTTTCTCTGCCAATCTCCTCAGAATTCTGATCCCCAGGCCCCGAAGGTCTCTGCGTTCGGCGTCAGGTCTACACTATTCACTCAACATTTTCTTTAGATTTTGGACCTCTGCTAAAAGCCTTTTATCCTGTTGCAGAATGCCCCCCGGCCTCAAGGTATTCTGAGTCATCGCCGATGGCCCAATTCCCCCGAAATACGCTCCTACCTCCCTCAACGAAATCCAGATTAACCGATGCGAAAGATACAGGCGTTTTTTATGCCTGACCCCAGGCGTTTCATAAAAAGACATGAAATTATAAAGGGTTGAGTTCTTTTTTTCAAAAAGTGGCGAAAGTCAGGATTTAGATTAATTCTGCTCAGACTCGCTTCAATTTAGGGAAACTCCCCCTGTTATTATTTATAAAAAGCTATCCCTGAAAGTTTAAAAGAGCTGTTTTTAGAAGTTTTTCGGTTCCCGGATCTGTAAAACCCCGTTCACCACATACCGTGGCGCTTCACCTGCAACTACCCTGATGATATTGGAGAGCGCTTCCTGTAACATTCTTCGTAAGGCGCCCCTGGAGATACCTGCAATGTGAGGTGTGATGAGTAGTCTCTCCCGGGCTTCAGGGAGGAGGCGCAGGAGGGGATGATCCGGAGGTGGAGGCTCCGGTGAAACCGTGTCAATTGCTGCGCCTGCGAGATGACCACTCTCCAGTGACTCTGCAAGCGCTGTCTGGTCCACTATTTCCCCCCGGGAAGTGTTGATCAGGAAGCTACCCGGCTTCATGATGCTGAGTTCTTGACGACCGATCAATCCCTTTGTTTTATTGGTCAGTGGGACATGGAGGCTGATCACGTCATTGGAATGGAGAAGGGATTCGAAGGGCATGTACTCTACCTGTAATTCGTCCTCGATCCCACCCTCTTGCCGCTGGATGTCGAAGTAACTCAACTGAGCTCCGAAGAACCCTGCCGCTCTGGCCACCTCCCTACCGATTTTGCCCAGGCCGATAATCCCCAACTTTGTATCCCGGATCTCACCGAGACCCTGCATGAAAAGCCGCTCCCTGATGGCCTCATAATTGCCTGCCTTTACCTCCCGGTCAGCGAGATGGATATGTCGCTGAAGGGCTACCAGAATGGCAATCGTAAACTCTGCTACGGTCAGGGCATTCTCGCCAGGCGAATTAGCCACCGGGATTCCGAGCTCCGAAGCGCTTTCCACATCCACTTTATCATAACCCGCTCCTATGCTCTGAATCATGCGGATCGAGGGAATGTTCTCAAGTACCCATCTTGAAATCCTCGGGCACGCAGGATGAATGAGCAGAAAATCGGCGCCCCGGCACACTCTAATGATTGCATCCTCCGTCAACGCCTCTTCAAAGTGAAGTTTCAACTCATTGGGCAGTCCAATGCCCGCGTCATTGAAGCGTTTAAAAGGAACGATGCTAACAACCTTTGGGATCATTAAACAAATCAAATTTAAGGTCTTTTAAATAGACTTTCGTAGGGGCGTTGCAGATTTTTTGTGGAATCCATGAGCTCTTCCATGACTCGGCCAATACGGGCCATTCCCTCTCTGCAATCTTCTGTGGAGGCGGCATAAGAGAGGCGAAGGTATCCCTCTCCCCTGAATCCAAAAGAGGACCCCGGCACCAGCGCTACCTTCCCTTTTTCCAGAAGAGCTTCGGCAATCGCCATCGAATCCATTCCCGTCACCTGATGTTTCACAAAGACATAAAAGGCGCCCCGTGGGATTGTGGGACAGGTAACGCCGGGGATTCGGGTCAAAGCACTTAGCACGATCTTCCTCCTCTGATCGAACTCCCTTACCATCGCATCCACACAATCCTGGGAACCCTCTATGGCAGCCACGGCCCCTGCCTGCGCAAAGGAGCATACCGATAGCAACAGGTTCTGCTGAATCTTGATGCAAGCAGCCACCACTGGAGCAGGCGCTGCAAGATAACCGATCCGCCATCCCGTCATCGCATAAGTCTTGGAGAGGGATCCCCAAATGAACGTCCTCTCCTTCATGTCCGGGAAGGAGGCCGGGCTGACGAAATGGGCGCCATCATAGATGAGATGATCGTAGGCCTCATCCGACAGAAGGATCAGGTCATGTTCCTCTGTGAATTGGCAGATCCCTTCCAGTTGTTTGCCTGACAAGACCCCGCCAGTCGGATTGTGAGGGGAGTTGATAATGATGGCCCGGGTCTTTCCGCTGACCAAAGTCCTGGCTGCCTCCAGATCCGGACAGGCATTGTCATGTGACAGGCAAGGCATGGGAATGGCCACCCCTCCCAAAAGCCTGACACAGGAGTAGAACTGGCTATAACCCGGGTCAGGCACAAGGACCTCATCTCCGGGTTCGAGGATGGCCTGAAGGCTCAGATACATGGCCTCCTGTCCTCCAGCAGTAACCATGACTTCGGAATTGGGATCATACCTGATCCCTTTGTAATCGAAAATGGACGCCGCGATGGCCTCACGGAGCTTCATCACACCTGCATTGGGTGTGTAATGAACCATCCCCCTCTCCAGGGCCTTCATGGCCGCCTTTTTGATGTGGGAGGGTGTATCAAAATCAGGCCTGCCTATTTCAAAATGGATGACCTTCCGACCCTGGGCCTCCATGCTTGCCGCCTTTTCAAACACCTTCCGAATCCCGGCAAAGGGGATCTCTGCTACTCTTCCCGCAACCAGGGATTTGGGCATAAGGGTTGCTCCTCTGTCACTTGATTCGAATCGCACCCAGGGGCAGGTGAAGGAGCCTGACTGCATTGTCCCTGTAGATCGCCTCCTTCTCATCCTCTGTCAGCCCCATCCGTTCTATTGAATCGATCGTATCCCGGATGAGCCTCTGGCCACATTGATTGTCAAAGGGAAAGTCTGTGGCGAAGACCACATTCTTCAGCCCTGCAAAGTCTAACCCGCACTGGAGAGCGGCCGTATTGCCGTTGACCGCAGTGTCATAATAGAAGCGACGATAGTAGGTAAGGGCATTCTCCCTTAAAAAGATATCGCGGTGACCCATGCGCATCTCGTTGAAATCGTCGCTCCAGTCAATTCTGCCCGCGAGATAAGGAATCAATCCCCCGCAGTGATGGGTCACCACCTGCAGCCCGGGTAGCCTCTCCATGATTCCTCCGTAAACCAGGCGAGTCATGGCCAAGGCCGTGGCATAGGGCCAGCCCAGCTTTGTCCAGACCCGGTATTTGGAGATCTTCTCGCCAGGGTAGTCGGGTGTCGTCATTTCACGAAAGGGATGGATGAAGATGGGCCGGTTCAACTCAACCATCTTTTCATACAGGGGTATGAACTCGGGTGAATCAAGAGGCTTTCCGGAAACGTCCGTATAGATTTCCACAGCCCGCAACCTGAGATCCCTGATAGCCCGCTCTGCCTCCTTGATCGCTTCTTTCGGATCGGTCATTGGCAGGCTTGCGATTCCTCCTGCGAAGCGCTCCGGATATTTGAAGACCAGTTCAGCCAGCTCATCATTGACAATCCGGGTCAACTCCAGCGAAACCTTTGGGGACGCGATGGAGTAAATTGGAGGCGCGGCAACGGATATAACCTGGATATACTCTTTGAAGGCATCCATCACGTGGAATCGGGCTTCGAGATCGATCAGCGTTGGGACGGTCTTTGCGTAGCGGGCCGAGTTGAGCCCTATGTCCCGCCGGGTCGCCTTCTTTTCAAGACCCTCCTGATATTTTTTAGGTAAGATATGGGTGTAGGCATCAACGATCATCTATTCCCTCTTTTTTCAAAATCTATTAATAGGGCGCCAGGCCCGCGCTCACAAGCATGCGCATGGGAAACCTTATTTGAATCGCTCCTTCCGGACATTCCTGCCGGCAGGAACCGCAATGCCAGCACTCTTCGGGATATTTGATGTATGGCATTTGAGCTTCCTGGTTCATATAAATCACATCAAGAGGGCATCTGTCTTCGCATACGCCACAGCTCTTGCAGATCTCTTTATCGATGATTGGCGGCATGGGACCTCCTTTCATTCGTACTTAAGCGGTGTGAAGCCTGGCTCGGGCTGACCGTCACGACCCTTGGCGATTGTCACCAGACCCAACCATCTTTGATCGTCGGTCTTCGGGTAGTCCTGGCGATAGTGGCACTGGCCGAATCGGCTCTCCTCACGGTACAAAGCGGCCTTGATCATGCACCGTGCCACGGTCAGCATATTATGAACCTCAAGGGTGCGGCAGAGATCATGAAAAGAATCCGCCCGAACCTTCTCTTTCCAGCTTTCCAGGCGGTCCAGGTTCTTCCAGGCTGTCTCCATGCCCCAGGCAGACCGGAGTGGACCCATTCCTTCGGCCAGGGTGCGTTGGAGCACATCCTCGAACTCCTGCCATGGAATCGATCTGGACTCAGCCATGGGCGCAAAGGTTTGTTCCCGGATCTCCTTCACCCTCTCCTTTGGAAAAGCCACCTCTTTTCCTCTCCTGCTGGCGACATACGCTGAGGATGCCCTGCCCGCATGAATTCCGCTGGTGACCGCCATGTGAAGGCTCCGGCACTGGTCAGCCGAATTTCCTCCGGCGAAGAGGCCGGGGACAGTGCTGGCACAGTTACGATCAATCTTGATCCCACTGCCGCACAACTCGTTCGGCCCGCCCTGCATTCCTTCGGAAGGAGCCACTTCGAGCAAATCCTTTCTCAGGTCAATCCCCTTCTGGGCCAAGAATTCGGGGAAGGTGTCCTTGTCATAAGAGAGGGTCGTGATCAGATGTTCCAGGAGCTTTGGATCAATGTGCCGACAGTCCACATAGACAGGGCCTCGGTGGGCCTTGAGTTCTCCCAAAACCGCCTGGACTAGTTTGTATCGGGGCGCCTTCATGCCCAGGGGATCATATTGCTCCATAAACTCCTCTCCTCTGCCATTGATGAGCTTTCCTCCCAACCCCACGAGGGCATTGAGCCCGGGCGCACTGAACCCCCGGGGGACGACGGTCATCCTCAAATATTCAATGTTGGAGAGCTTTGCCCCTGCCCTGTAGGCCATAGCCTCTCCATCGCCTGTATCAGCCGGACACATCCAGCAATTGAAGCTCAAACCCGTGGGATTCTGGTAGAGCCGGTTGGTGCCGCCCGTGACCAGAACCACAGCCCTGGCAAGGACCACATAGAAGGTCCCCTGCCGGATATGAAAGCCGGCAGCCCCAGACACCTCGCCGCCGTCGGTGAGGAGGTCAACCGTCATCACCCGGTCCAGGACCTTGCAGCCCGCTTTCCGCACAGCCTCGGCCAGAAGCGGTTTGAGCCTCTTTCCGTTGAAATTGATAAACCATGGTCCGGGCTGGCCGAAGGACTGGGTTCGGAAGAAGGTCCCATCGGGTTGGCGGAGGGTACATCCTATCTGATCAAATCGCTGGATGGCGGTCTCCAGTTCATCGCAATAAACCTTCTCCACCACAGAGATGTCGCTCGCTCCCCATGCGCTCTGGGCCGTAAACTTCAAGTAGGCTTCCCGGGTATCCCAGTCAGGCCCGGTATTCAGGTAAGCACAGAAGTGGTCGATTCCCCCGGATGCATGACCGCTCCGTTCGATGACAGCCTTGTCCATAATCATGACATCCCTGCCTGTCTTCCGTGCGGTGAGCGCAGCATTCAAACCGGCAACGCCTCCTCCGATGACCAGGATGTCTGTTTTTAAAATCTCTTCATTCACCAGCTTTCCCTCCTTGATTTTCACCTCCTCGAATGACCGGCAAAGTGGATCCTGCCACGGGCATCAATAAGACATTGCAATCCCTCGGAATCTCTTTCTCCACCATGGCCACCGCCTCCTCCAAGGATTCGCTTGTCTCCATGCGGAGTTTTTGGACCGTTTCTTCTGACAGGCTGCTCACAAGAATGACCCTGAACCTGGAGGTAAGGGAGAGTGTTTTGAGAGCGATAAGGCCGGGAAAGCTGAAGGCCTTTGTGAGTTTCGTGGCTATTCTCTTTGGGCCTCCGGAATCAAACCATTTAAGCCATCCTTCAGGTCCGATACCCCCTTCACAATCGCTCAAAAAGATAATTGTTCCTCCCTCCTCAGTCGCTTCAGCGGCATGACTCAGCGCCTTGATCGACTGGTACATTTCTACGTCTCTGGGATATCCACCCCCGCTTGCGATAACCAGAGGGGCCCGTGACTGGAGGGGAACCTCGAAGTAAGCCCTGGCGAAACGGCAGCCTGCTCGGTGGGCTTCGATGATATCTCCGGCCACCGCGCCTGCATAATGACCATCTATTCCCGGAATTAGATTTAACATGAAATCTACGCCCAGGAGCCCGGCAGCCTTTCTCATCTCATGAACCACCGGGTTGTTGTCGACGTTGTCCTGCTTAACTTCTGGTCTCAGATTGAACCCCTCATCAAAGGCGAGGCGATGATTCTCCTGTATGGTTTCGTATCCTGCTATCCCTGGAAGAACTGATTTGCTACCGCCGGCAAACCCCACAAGGCCATGTGGGACAATCCCACCCGTTGCAATGACCCGGTCCGATTCGACCACCGACCGGTTGAGGGAGAAGGGTTTCCCTGTAAAGCTCGTTCCCACAGAGATCAGCCCTGCCGGATCATGACAGTCATGGCTGAAAACATCGATACGATCATAGATTTGCTGGCCCACGATCTGGATAGCTTGCTCTTTTGCGGTCTTCCCATGCATGCCTCCGGCAATGACGATAAAAAGATCACGATCCTTGCTTCCTGCTCCTTTGAGTCTCCGAAGAATTGAGTCCAGGAATAGGGAAGGTCTTTGGTAGAGCCTCGTTATATCATTGACGAGAATGGCAATCCGCTCGCCGGGCTTCACGAGCATCTCGAGTTTCACCCGGCCTATCGGGTGGTCCAGGGCATGCTCGATGATGCGCGTATCCGTTGCTTGCCCGGCATGACCTCCTGGGAGAAGCTCCCTGATGCGCCAGGAAGGCGGGAAAGTCGTCCGAAACTCCTTTCTTCCGCACCGGATTTGATATTCTCCCATCCTTCCCCTGCGACGCATGCCAATACAAAGCATGATTATTGGCGTTTAGCCGTTCATGCGACTAAGGTGGAACCTTGAGGGGTTGCGGCTTGCGATCTCTCGTTTATCTGGGTGCTGTTGCCGGCTCTTTGATCAGGTTCAAACTTTTCTGAATCTCTACCTCTCTTTTCCAGGCCTCTTCCAAGAACCGGGTATATTCAGCACTCCTCATCCTAACACTCACCAAGCCGAATGTCTCGACCAACTTCTTCCAGGGATCCATCTCGAGGGCCTTCTCAAATGCGTCCTCGAGTTTCCTCACCACAGCCGGGTCTATTCCCGCCGGGCCGAAGACGGAGAAGACTGTGTCATTGAAATAATTATATCCCAACTCTAACGTGGTGGGCACTTCGGGAAGTCTCGGATATCGATCCTTCGTATACATCAGAAGCGCCCTCAACTGGCCGCTGAGAACCATGTTCATGTCGCCCGTTGTCACAGCGTCCACGTGACCGCCTAAAACCGCTGTCTCTGCAGGGGCAGAGCCTGGAAATGGCACATGACCCCAGTCGATCTTCTCCTTCATGCCGATCACAGCCATGATCAAATGCATGGGCGTGCCTGCGCCTGCCGAGGAATATTTCACCTTACCGGGGTTTTTCCGGGCATGTTCGACGAGATCCTTAAAGGTCTTGAAGGGAGCGTCCGCCTTCACGGCCAGGCAGGAGGGAGGGGCCGCATAGGCAAAGATATTGGTGAAACTCCCCAGAGGTTTGTAAGTCACCTTTCGGGCTAAAGGGATCCTCATGATCCCGCTACTGGTGGCTGCAGCGAGAGTGTAGCCGTCCGGCTTGTCTCCAGCAAGGATGGACAGTCCAACCGTCCCACCCCCGCCTTCCTTGGTGACGACCACAACAGGCTGACCGAGAACCTTCTCAGCCCCTGCCCCCAGCGCCCGTGCACTTGAGTCAAGAGACCCTCCAGGCGCAAAGACTGCGTACATAGTAATGGGTTTAACCGGGTACTGGGCAAAGGCTGGGGAACTAACCAGTAAAGCCCATGCCAATGTCAATGTGACCATGAGTGCGCTACCAATGCTTTTTCTCATCTTTCTGCCTCCTTTTTGTTCATAAGATTACATCCCTTTTCCAGGTTGGAGCTCCACAGAGTGAGCCCCCTTCTAACTGAGCCTGTCTCTGTCCTATTTTTCATCATCGCTCGACCCGAGGACTTTGGGTTTTCTGCCAAAAAAAGGAAGGATGAAGAGAACGAGTGCTACGATCATGAGGACGCAAGAGATCGGCCTTGTAAAAAAGATGGTGAAACTACCATTGGACATGAGAAGCGAACGGATAAACGAACCCTCCACCATTTCGCTGATGATAAAACCCATGATGAGAGGCGCCGCTTCATAACGAAACTTACGCATCAAAAACCCCAGAATGCCAAAAATGAGCATGACCACCAGATCCGCAACAGAGTTCTTGAGAGTATAGGACCCCAGCAGACAGAAAAACAGAATCATGGGTGCCAGGACTGTATAGGGGATTGTCAGAAAACGGACCCACATTCCAATGAGGGGCAGATTTAAGATCAGGAGCATCGCATTTCCCAGATACATGCTTGCAATTACTCCCCAGAAGAGGTTCGGGTTGTTCTTGATAAGCAGGGGGCCTGGCTGAAGCCCGTTAATCAGAAGGGAGGCAAAGATTATGGCCATGATTCCGTTTGTGGGAACCCCCAGAGTCATGAGAGGGATGAAGTTGGCTCCGGAACAGGCATTATTGGCCGATTCCGGCCCAGCCACGCCCTCGATGGCGCCTTTTCCGAACTTCTCAGGGTGCTTCGAAACCCTCTTCTCAATGCTGTAAGAGGCAAAGGTGGAGGCAATGCCTCCTCCCCCCGGCATCAGCCCCACAAAGAATCCGACGACAGTCCCCCGAATGATCGGCCAGAAGGAGTCCTTCCAGTCTTTGAGCGATGGCAGGAGATTGGGGGCACGCTTCTGAAAAATTTTACCTTTGATCTCGACCTCCAGATTGCTAAGAATCTCCGCTACTCCGAAAAGGCCCAGGATCACGGGAACGATCCCCAGCCCTTCAAGCAAGAAATTATATCCGAAGACGAAGCGGTCCACATTGTGGAAGATGTCCAGCCCGATCGACCCGAGGAAGAGACCGAGCGTGGCCATGGCCAATCCTTTGATTTGAGACCCTGAAGACATGAAGGCAATGAGGTTGAGAGCAAGGACCATCAGGGCGAAGATCTCAGGTGGCCCAAATCTGAGGGCAAACTCTGCCAGGGGGGGAGCGACCAACATCAACCCAAGGGTCGCAAAGGTCCCGGCAATGAAGGATCCAAAGGCGGAAATTCCCAGGGCCGGTCCAGCCCTCCCCTGCCGGGCCATCTGGTAGCCGTCCAGACAGGTGATGACCGTGTCAGGTTCACCGGGAATATTGAGCAGGATGGATGTCGTTGAGCCCCCATACTTAGCCCCGTAATAGATTCCCGCTACCATGATGATGCTGGAAATAGGGTCAAGCCTGTAAGTGAGGGGAAGGAGCAGCGAGATGGTCGCCCCCGGTCCAAGACCGGGCAGCACACCGATCAGGGTCCCCAGGAAAACTCCGATGAAACAGAAAAGCATATTCGTGGGGTCAATGATAACGGAAAAACCGAGAGTGATATTGGACCAGAAATCCATCAAAGAAACCCTTCGAAGATCCCCTGAGGCAGGGGGGCTCGCAGGATGAACCTGAAGACTATGTAAGTGGTAACGCTAGCGAGAAAGGAGAAGACAAGGACTGTCTTCCAGGAATGCCCGGAAACGAAACGGCTGATCAGAATGAAAAAGAGAACGGTCGTGACCAGGAAGCCCATACGCTCCAGGAGCAGGATGTAGATCAGGATGATGACGAAGGCAATAAGGATGGCCTTCTTGTTTGCCCCGGGAAGCCAGAACCTCACCGAGACCTCATCCTGTTTTCGCGACTGGATGATGATGATCAGGGAAAAGAGGCCAAGAACCCCACCTGTCAGGAGGGGATAGAATCCGGAACTGGGTGCGTTGGGCTTTCCGATCTCCATCTGAAAGGAAACCACGCAGATCCCTATGGAGACAACTAAGAGAAAAAGGCCTGAAATGAGGTCAAATTTTCGCATTTTTTAGGATCGGTCTTATGTCTGCAACCTCACGAGCCGTAATGAAAGTAGCACTCCCATGATAAGTGAACGAAAGAGTTGCGCCTGTAATCCTCTCCCAACCTATGCAATTCCCATTCGTTATTGTTAAAAAAGGAAGTGTTCATTGAATATGATTTCGTATTATTAATTTAATGGGTGAAAAAAGTCAACCTTTTCCCCATCCATGTCCGCCTTCACTTTTCTAAAATTCTGTAAGGATTTGGGGTCACCCATTAAAAGGCACCTGTCAAGAGAAAAAACTATTC
>CAYMTD010000023.1:0-13980 GCA_964393245.1 uncultured Syntrophaceae bacterium | reverse complement strand
CCTCCTTGAGCATTCTTCTCCTCGACAGCAAGGATGACGCCATTTCGGCCAGAAGCTCCCAGATCAGAAATTCTACCTGTCAACCCGCCCACAAAGCCAATTTTTACAGCATCCTTAGCCTGGGAGGGTACAACCAGGAAGAAGATCAAAAAACTTATTCCAAACCAGAATTGTTTCTTTAGCATCATACGGTTGCTCCTCATCAAATCCCTCTCCTTTCTGCCCTCCATTTCATGATCATCTCCAGAGCCATCACTTTCTTGATCGGCCTGGCCATGTAATCGTCCGTTCCTCAAGATCATTCCTGGCTTAACATCCTCAATATTGATGGCTGCCATTTCATGAACCCCCATCTCAGATTATTTAGCCTTCTGTTTCAAACCCCCGCCTCAATGATCGGTCTCTTTCATGACTCGTCTTTAACCGTGAATTTGAAGTTTCCTCGATCCCTTTTTGGATAAACCTTTCCAGATCGCTTTCTCTGATCCGCCATAAATTCCTGACCTTAACGCCTGTCAATTCCCCTCGCCTCAGCCATTCCTTAATGGTCCTTGAAGTGACCGCCATAATCTTTGCAGCCTCTTTAGGGTCTAAAAGACGTTCCACGATAATACCTCTCTTTTTGATCTATAAAGTCGTTTTCTCTCTGTAGATATCCCTTTACATACCGATCTGTCTTTATATATCGGTTTTTCAACATCATTTCTTTAATCAGGGACACTGTAATCCCTCAGTTATGAGGGGTCAGATATGCAGGGTGATTTGTAACTCAGCCCTTCAGGGCTGATAAATCAGGGCTGAAGCCCTGAGTTACAGGTTCGCTTGTCTCTCCAATCCTTGAAACTGAGGGATTACGGGACACCTCCCTATTTTTTTGACAAATGAACCTTTCTGCAATATCTTCTTTTTATGCCAAAACGGGCAGACCTCTCGGGAACAGAGGTTTTATAGAAAAGCCTGAAAAGATTCTTCATCGAATTATCCTGCCAAGAGAAGGTGGCCGTCCAAGGAAGGAAGGGGAAAAATAGGGAGGTGTCCCTTTTTGCTTATCATAGAGGAGAGGGGGGTCTATCCACCTATTCGCTCCTTTCATGCCGTAAGTGGCCCGAAGTTCACTAATATCTAAAATTGCTTATAACTTGCTGGTTTTATCAAAAAGCTGACACAAGATCAGCATGACAACTTATGACATTCTACCATTCTGAAACGCCCTTACCCATCCCAACTTGACGATATCACGTCACAAATATGACATTTATTAGTCAAAAAATTCGGGTCCACCGCCTGACATTGGACCATAAGCCGGTGAAACTAACAGAATAAAAATCCTGAACTCCACCGCACAGCATCCATATAGAGACGAGCGACCTTCTCCTCATCGATTCCAAGTTGAAACCCCTGTTGGGAGAGTCTGTGCCATTGTCCTCTTTCATAAGAGAGAACATATTGATACACCCTACCCAGACGGTTCTCTTCCCCTAATAATGCCTTCTTGATCTCCTCCGCAATCGGAATCTCCAGGAGAATTTCGGAAAGCGGCCGGTCCAGAATGGCATCGATCATCGAGAACATTCCCATGAGAAAGAGATCTTCGGAACGGTGGAAGAGTCCGGTAAACGGGGCGAGTGATTCACAAAATTTCGCCCGGAGGATCGATTGTGTGACCAACTCCTCCGGTTTATCCTCTCCAAGGGTGGCGAGCGTAACGAGTGTGATCCACTTTCTGATCTCCCTCTCTCCTAACAGCAGAAGGGCTTGTTTAAGGGACGAGATCTTATTTCTCAATCCGAAAAAGGCGGAATTGATGTAACGGAGGAGTTTGAAAGAAAGAGAGACCTCCCTCTTGATAATCTCCGTCAATCTCCCGAAATCGAGTTCGGGCCGGTTGATCTCTTGAAGCAAGCTCAGATAGTGAAGTTTGAATCCCGGAATGTCTTTTTCCGAAATGATCTTCGGTTTGCTGAAAAAATAGCCCTGGCAATAGGCATAGCCGATCTCCTTTGCCTCTTCCAGCATCTCCAGGGTCTCCACCTTCTCGGCCAAGAACCGGACTCCCGAAGGTCCCAATTTCTTCACCAGACCGCTTCGAACCTCTTTTCCCGTTGCCAAAAAATCGACCTTTATGAAGTCCGTCAATTCGATCAAAGGCAGGTATTGGTCATCGTAGACAAAATCGTCCATGGCCAGAAGGTAGCCAGCCCGTCTCAATTTTTCGCAGGCGGCCACCACCTCGCCATCGGGGAACACATCTTCAAGAATCTCAACGACAATCCATTCTTTCGGGATGAGAAAGAGAAACTCGTTGATGAGGATGTCCCGCGTGATATTGATGAAAGCCCTTCTCCCTCCGGTCAGGGACTTGATATTCATGAGAAAGAAACTGTCTGCAATGACCTTGGAGGTGGCCTGATCGGGGTTTGTATGCTGGAAGACATCGGCCAGTCCTGAGCGAAAGAGGAGTTCGTAGCCGTAGACCTTCTGGTTCATATCGAAGATGGGCTGTCTGGCGATAAAAGTTTCCATCCTCTCCTACTATCCCCAGAGTATCAGATCCAATGAATAAGGATTGCTCAACACTGGGTGGAAAGGAAGAACTCGGATTCTGAAGCCAAAGCGTCCTACGCGCTGACAGGGGATCTCCCCTTTGAATGTGGTCTTATCTCCGTCACGCCAGGAAGGTTTAAGCGGAATGAATGACCGGCTCAAGAATTCGGCTTTCGAATCTACTGGACCATGGTAAAGCTCTACGGAGAGGTCTTGAGGCGTTAGTTCCGGGTGGCGGATGTCGACTTCTACGGGAAGGGACTCTCCAAGAAGAACCCCCCGCCTTGCATCGCTTCGCTTTGCGGTTATCTCAACATGCTTCCACTTTGCCTTCAGGTGAATCATCCAGGCTGCCAGATTCCGTATTCCTTCGAAATGATTCGCCCGAATCTCGTCCCACCTGAGGGAGGCAGGGATATAGAAGCGGTGAAGATAGTCCTGGACCATCCGGTGTGAGTTGAAATAGGCAGCCAGGGTTTTCATCGACAGTTTCATCATTCTTATCCATTCTCTGGGAAGATTATCCCTTCCCCTTTCATAGAAAAGGGGGACAATTTCCTTCTCTAACAGACTGTAGAGAGCATGGCTTTCGATCTCATCCTGGTCTCTTTGATCATCGTACTCCTCGCCGCCACCAATCGCCCATCCCAGCCCAGGCTGATAACCCTCGGCCCACCAACCATCAAGAACGCTCAGGTTGAGCGCCCCATTGGCTGCTGCCTTCATCCCGCTCGTTCCGCAGGCCTCCAGGGGCCTTCGGGGGTTGTTTAACCAGACATCCACCCCTTGAACAAGATAGCGGGCCACATTGAGATCATAATCTTCGATGAAGAGGAGCCGGTGGCGAAATTCAGGCTGTTGAGCGAGATGGACAATCTTTTTGATCACCTCTTTTCCGGGGTGATCCTGCGGATGCGCTTTGCCAGAGAAAATGATCTGAACGGGCCGTTGAGAATCATTGAGAATCTTAGCTAAGCGCTCTGTATCCCTTAAGATCAAGTCTCCCCGCTTGTAGGTGGCAAACCTCCTTGCGAAGCCGATGGTCAGCGCCTCAGGGTTCAACGCTTCAGATGCCCCCTGAACCTCCCCTTTCTGGGCGCCCTGATGGATGAGTTGATCGATCAACCTCCGCCGTGCGAAACCGATCAACCGTTCTCTTCTCCGTTCATGGGTCCGCCAGAGCTCCGAATCAGGAATCCGATCCACTCTCTCCCAGATTTTCCTGTTATCAGGATCCTCTGCCCAGCGTCTGCCCAAATAACGGTTCAGAAGTCCTGCTAAATCCCCCGAAATCCAGGAAGGAATGTGGATCCCGTTCGTAATGGCTTCGATCGGAATATCCGCCTCGCGCAACTGAGGCCATAATGAGCTCCACATCCGCCTGGAGACGACTCCGTGGAGCTGGCTGACACCGTTCGATTTCGCAGAATGCCTGAGAGCCAGAACCGCCATATTAAAAGAATGGTCCCTGCCTCTCTCTCCCTGAATGCCGAGAGCCATGAAATCGTCGAGCGAGATGCCAAGGGACATGATATACTGTCCCATTACCGCAGAGATCAGATTCCTGTCGAAGACATCGATCCCCGCCGGAACAGGGGTATGCGTTGTAAAAATGGAGTTTGTGTAAACAGCCTCTCGAGCCTCCTGAAAGGAGAGATTGAACTTCTCCATGAGAGAACGGATTCTCTCGATGATGGCGAATGCGGAGTGGCCCTCATTCATATGGAAGACCGAAGGCCTCACTCCCAAGCGGCCCAGTGCCCTGATTCCCCCGATTCCGAGGATGACTTCCTGTTTTAGACGCATCGCTCCATCTCCTCCGTAAAGAGCGGAGGTGATATCCCGGTCCCTCTCCTCGTTTTCAATAGTATTGGTATCGAGCATCCACAGAGGGATCCTTCCCACCCGGATTCTCCATATTCGGACTTTAACCTTCCGGTTCTCAATCTCCACCTCAACAGACAGAGGCTCTCCCTTTTCATCCCTTTCCAGGTCAACCGGGAAGGTGTGAAAATCGTTGTCCGGGTAGGTCTCCATTTGCCAGCCATCAGCGTTCAAATACTGGCGGAAATAACCTTTCTGATAAAGCAGGCCCACTCCAACCATATTGATGCAGAGGTCGCTTGCCGACTTCAGGTGATCTCCTGAGAGGACGCCGAGACCTCCCGAGTAGATGGGAAGGCAATCGGTAAGGCCATACTCAGCCGAAAAATAGGCCACAGTGAACTCAACAGGGGTCTCCAGGCCAAAGTCATACGCCTTCCTCTCCATGCAGTAATGTTGGAACTCCTGGTGGATGCGGTCCATCTCGAGGAGAAATCCCTCATCGTTAAGCAGTTCTTCGAACCTCTCATCTCCCAGGCGACCGAGCATGGCGATCGGGTTATGGCCTGTCTCTTCCCAGAGAGTCGAATCAACAGATCGGAAGAGGTCGATGGCCTCGATGTTCCAGCAGAACCAGACGTTTCGTGCCATCTCCTCTAAAGGCTTTAGACGTTCCGGTATCTGCGGAACCACTGTATAAAGGGTGATCTCTTTCATGGCTTCCCCTGTTGGGTTATATTTCTCAAACCCTCATGGATCACATCTTTTCATAAATTCGGAAAATTCCATGGATGTCGAGGATGAGGCCCACATGACCATTCCCCATGATGGTGGCCCCCGCCACTCCTTGGATGTCTTTAAATTTTTCCCCTAAGCTCTTGATCACCACTTCCTGTTTCCCAATGAGATCATCGACCATCAGACATTTCTTTACGCCTTCGTTTTCGACCACAATGAGGAGAGCCTCCCAAGGCTCTTCTTTCTCAGGGATGACCCCAAGAAGATGATGAAGTCTGATCAGAGGCAAAAGGGTATCCCTGACTTTGACCAAGTGACCTTTCTGGTGAACGGTCGTAATATCCTCTGGCCGGGGCCTTAACGTCTCTTTGATAAACAGTGCAGGGACGATATATTGTTCATCGCCGATTCGAACGATGATCCCGTCCATCCAAAAATTTTCTTCTTCGGATAAAGGGGGAGCACCAGGGTGGGAAATTCTTGTCTGAATTATTTTTATGCCCCTTCCTAAAAGGTCAATCCCTTCTTGGGGTGCCCTTAATTCATTCAAAATAATTTTTTCAACAATTTCTTTCATCGCAACCAAAAGGATTGAAATCGATTTCTGGCCCCCTCCAAATTCTATTTTCTCAACCTGCTTTAATTGTTCCAGAAAGGAACCCAACGTTTTAAGGTTGTTGGGTTCCATCATAACAATTTGAACCGCTAATTGTTCAATGGCATCCGGGAGTTTATTTTCTTGTTCCGGCATCTTCTTTCCCTCTTCGCATTTGTTCCAACGCCTTCTCTGGTCATTCGGCCTGAAATGATGACTTGGTAATGTTTGTATGTAGTTTATCGGTAAAACTCTTATTTTCTAAAATATTCTTCGTTCCTATTGATTCTTAAATCTCCGCTCTTTTCCAAATTCCAGGGGTCTTACCCTATGAATGAACGGGTAGAGCGTGGGAACAGGTATTTTGTAATCATTTGTTTCAACATCGTTTTCTATTATTACCTAATGCTGCAGCGACAGATCATCAAGAACCCCACCCCCACCCTAACCCTCCCCCTGAAGTGGAGGGGATTTTATGGGGTTTTTCCCCTGCATGGGGGAGATTTTATTGGTTTTTCCCACTTTCATGGGAGTTTTTCCAATTCCTCCCCCTTCAAGGGGGAGGTCAGGAGGGGGATGGGGTATATATGTCGCTGTAGTACTAAATTGAGCAATTTCTTATCCTAAATGTAGCCGCACCCTTTAGGTTGCGTGATTTTATCGGGAACGATTTCTCACCCAAGGTGTGAGAGGAAACCGAAGGCTAAAGCCTGCGGCTACAGGGTCCTTTCAAAAGAATCGCTCAATTTAGGCCACTGATCAATAAAATTGCGCGCAAAATGGCACCAAAATATCGGTTAAGTTTCAGAAGCAGCAATCTCCAAGCACCAAATCCCAAACAATAACCAAATTCTAGCCAAACATATTTGAAATTTCCCCACCTATTACCCTCCCCCTTTTCGATGGGGGAGGGTGAGGGTGGGGGTGGACAGAACAAAGACCTTGTGGTCCCTCCCCTCTATCCCCTCCCACCAAAGGAGGGGAGATTATTGGGAGGCATACAAAAAATGTTAGAAGAAAATTCTCAGATTTAACCATGCAGGAATCCAATTTCGAATGATCGAAACGAGTTTGTTTCGGCATTTGGTCATTTGGTGATTGGAAATTATTTGGAATTTGGGATTTGGATATTGGGATTTCAATGCCTGTTTGGTTCCGGATAAGCCGGGTTAGGTATTACTAGGGAGTCCATAATTGATTAGACATTTTTCCCGAAAAATCTCCTCTCCCCTCGGCGGGAGGGATGAAGGGGAGGGGGGTTTTTGGAGAGATTTGAAATATTCTTTGTCGATCAATAATGTCCATACGATTACGCACTGATTATTGGATCGTCATAAACCCCGTTAACCTTCAATTTTTTCTGTTCTTGGAGGGAGGTCAATAAAGAGGGGACAAGGACCAGCACAAACCTTAAGTTCTTTTTATCTTTTGAAGCCATATCCTCTGCTCCTCAAAGATATGGCGCCACATCTGTTGTTGGGTGTTATCAGACATCTCCACGAATTGAAGGGCCCAGAGGTCTTTTCCCGAGGAATGCCTCTCCATCCGCCTGACCACAGCCCGAGGGATGCGAAAATTGATTTCTCCGGGTCCACGAGGAATTTTCAGCTCCAGTTGGTCAACGGAGTCGCCGGGATGGAGTGGCAGAGACCGGTCGCCGAAGAAGGAGACGCCTCCCAGGCTGTAATCCTTCACCTTTGCCCTTTCTTCCCCTTTTCCAAAATGAAAAACAATTTCCACCCCTGACCGCGCTGCAATTCTGACGAATCCCCTCCTTTGAAGACGAAAGATCGACTTTGGCAATTCGGCCCGCCACCCTTCTGGATGGAATCCCACAATCCTTGTCTGAAATCGGCACGGCACGCCGTCGATCTCCAGAAATTCGAAAGAGACTTCTCGATCCCGATAGCGGGCAAGAATTTTTTCACCTCCTGCGACCCTGTCAATCCACAAATAGTATGAACCACCGATCTCCCGCAGGTTTAACAATAGGGTAATCCAGCTATGGGGGGTATTGGGGATTTCCATTTTACACATCCGTCGCTTGGCCACCAGTTCATGGAGGTGGTCGATCATTCCTTTCCCGCTAATCATCTCACCCAACTCTTCCATAGGGACCATGAGAGAGACCTTCCCCTTCCAACGTTTTCGGTATTCCTTAGAAGGAACTTTAATGGATTCAGGAGATTAAATTCATCGAGACCAGGGGTAGGCGTGGCCAGAAAAGGGGGAGATCATTATTCTTCCAGAACTTCCCGAATCACCTTGAGCAGATCCCGCAGGGTATAGGGCTTGAGGATGAACCTCTTGGCCCCTGTCTTTCGGGTGGCCCCCGGAGGCTCATCGAGCATATAGCCGCTGGAAACCAAAACCTTTGCCTCTGGATTCATTTTGATCAGCTCTTCCAAACACCTCCTTCCTCCCATTCCGGGCATAATCACATCGAGAATGACTAAATCAATCTCCTCCTTTGCCTCCTGATAAATGCTGAGGGCCATCTCGCCATCAGGGGCCGTCAGCACTTGATAACCATGCTTCTCAAGAATCTCCTCGCAAAAGGCGCGGATCGATTCCTCGTCATCCACTACTAAAATCATCTCCGGTCCCCCCTTTGGTCCTCTCTCTTTTTTCCGGCCCCTCTCTTCCCTTGAAGCCAGAAATCCATCATTCGATTAATGCTACAGCGACAGATCATCAAGAACCCCACCCCCACCCTAACCCTCCCCCTGAAGTGGAGGGGATTTCATGGGCTTTTTCCCCTGCATGGGGGAGATTTTATTGGTCTTCCCCACTTTCATGGGACGTTTTCCAATCCCTCCCCCTTCAAGGGGGAGGTCAGGAGGGGGATGGGGTATATATATCGCTGTAGTATTATGGGAGGAAACCCTCGAGAGACTCTAATGTTTAAGGTTGGGCAAGGAGATGGTAAAGGTTGTCCCTTCGCCCCACTTGGTGTCAACATCAATCTCTCCCCCAAACCTCTTGATCATCCCGTAGGACATACTCAAACCAAGCCCGGTGTTGCGGAAAGGTTTGGTGGTAAAGAAGGGTTCAAAGATTCTGTCTTTTACCTCTTCGATCATCCCTATCCCTGTATCCGAAACCTCGATGTAGACCCGCTCACCTCTTTCGTAGGTTCGAATCTCCACCCTCCCTCCGTTGGGCATTGCCTCGATCGCATTATGAATGAGATGGATGATGATCTCCCTCCACTCCGAACCGGTTCCTGTCACAAAAGGAACTTCACTCAGCTCCAGAATCATTTCAATATGGACTCCGTTTCCATGAGGGGCATCCTTCCACTTGGGTTTTGTCATCTCAACCGATTCTCTGATCACCGCATTGATATCCGTTCTCAGTAACTCGGGATGAATACCGTTTCGAGTGAACTCCATTAGTTGACGGACAGTCCGGGAACTATCTTGAGCTACCTTTTCAATAACCTTCAATGTCTTGGTTAACTCCTCATCTCGGGTACCGTGAAGCAACAACTGGGTATTGCCCAGGATGATGGTCAGCGCTGTATTGAAATCGTGGGCGATCCCGCCTGCCATCTCACCGACCGCCCGGAGTTTCTCGGCCTGACGCAGTTGTTCTTCCATCTTTCTCTTGGCCGTCACATCTTCAAGGAAGACCACCGTGTTCATATTCCCCTGCGAATCGAGGATCACTGTAGAATTCACCTCCACATCCCTTCTCTCCCCATCTTTTCGAACGATTCTTAATCCATACCGGGAGGAACCCTCTTCAGCCTCACCGTCCAGGGCATTGCGTCGGGCCATGATCTGCTTGCTCTCTTCATCCAAATAATCTCGGAAATCAACTCCGATCAATTCTTCTCTCGGAGTGCCGATGAGCTTGGCAAGCCTTTCATTAGCGTAAGTCAACCGATTATCCTTTCCCATAACCATTACCCCGTCCAGGGCGCTTTCAACGACGGCTCGGTATCTTTCTTCTGATTGAACATTTTCGATCAGGATGGCCAGGTGCTCTCCCGCCATCACCATCAAGCGAAAGTCCTCCTTTGAAAAAGTCTTCACCCTTTTGCTCCGGGCATAAATGACTCCAATCATCCTGCCTCCCGCTTTCAGGGGCACACACATCTCAGAAAGGGGTTCGCCGGCCCCCCTCTGATTGCGCTCATGCTTCCGGACATCATCCACCAAAAGAGCTTCCCCTTTTTCAATTACCTCTCCCATGATCCCCTTTCCAAGAGTGAGTTCCTGTGTTTGAACATCTTCCTTCTGAAGGCCGATGGAGGAGGGATGAAGGTGAAATCTTTTTGTACTTTCTTCTCTGAGAAAGATCCCCAATGCTTCGAATTTGAGAAAATGGTGGAGGCATTTCACGATCTCTGTGAGCATCTGATCCATACTGAGAGAGGTCGTGGAGATCCTTGTCATCTCGTAAAGAAGGGTCATTTCATCCAACTTTTTTCTAGTCTCTTCATAGAGCAAAACATTTTGGATGAAGATGGCCAATCCTTCATCCATCTGATGGAGCGAACGAACATGATCTTCTGAAAAATGGGCAACCTCTTTACTGCAAAAATTGATGATCCCGATCTTCTTCCCCTTATAGGCCAGAGGAAACAAGATTGAAGATCGGATCCCTTCCTGAAAAAGCTTTTGATAAACCCATGAACTATCCTCCTTTATCTCCTGCACGATGACGGGTTCCCCTGTCTTCAGGGCTCTCTCCCAGTGAGGTTCTTCTTCCAAGTCGATCCCTCCATGGACCCATTCCTTAACTTCACTTCCATTCTCGAAGTCAAAATAGCGAAACCCTTCACCCCCGTCGTTAAAAAGGGAAATGATGATCCTCTCCGAATCGAGGGGCTTTCGGAGCTGGGAATGGACAGCCGCCAAGGCCTCCTTCATTTCCAGGCTGGAAACCAAAATCTTATTAATGCGGTAGACCATCCCATTATTCATGTCTTGACCAAAGCCAGCTATTGTCGAATTCCCACAGCTCAGATTGCATATCGCATACCAAGATGTTCTTCAATGTTTATTATCAGCTAACATATTGAATTTCTTTAATAATCTTTTTAACACAATAGGGGAAAGATGGCCGAGACGGTTGGAGTGTCAAAAATATGGCGTTTTAAATTTGACTGTAGGAGAAGATACGACAACAGGATTATGCACCTGTGACTCGAAGTCTATTCCACCCCATAAGATCAGCCCGAGAGAGTAAGGATTAGTGAGGAAGGGTAATCTCTTTCATAGCCACTCTCTGGCGATCCCGTTCCCTCTTTTGGGTAAGGGCTTCCAAACTTAGATTATCGAGCAAGATCCTTCCGATCTTGATTCCAATTCGTCCACTGCCTCCCTCATCAATCGATTCAAGTTATTCATTTGATTAGCCGATGAGGTAATTGAACATAAGGAAGGACCGTTTCTTATGATTACTCTGACCCGGCTGGACAAGACACCCATCGTCATCAACCCCGATCTCATTGTCTTTATTGAGGAAACTCCCGATACCGTCATCACGCTTTCAAATGGAGAGAAACTGATGGTTCAGGAGAAGGTGACCGAGGTGATCAGGCGGGTCATCCAATTTAGACGGTCTATCTTCAATCCTTCGATTCCTATTGAATAAGAGCGATGGATAGGGCCACTCTGATCGGTCTCATTTTGGGTATTGGAGCCGTCCTCGGCGGACAGGTCTTAGAAGGAGGACATGTTGGCTCGATCATGCAGCTGACGGCAGCCATCATTGTCTTCGGAGGGACCTTTGGAGCCGTATTTGTCAGTTTCCCCTTCCATGATGTGCTCGATAGTTTCAAAGGGATCATAAAGGTCATCAAAGAGCCGCCTCAAGACCCCCACCGTCTTGTCTCTCAAATCGTCACGTATGCCAATAAAGCTCGAAAAGAGGGGATCCTCTCCCTCGAGAAAGAGACCAAGAATATCGGCGATGCTTTCTTGAAAAAAGCCCTGACCATGGCCGTTGACGGTGTGGAACCGAATCTCATCCGGGAGGCCATGACCACCGAATTGGAATATTTAGACGAACACGGAAAGGTCAGCTCAAAGATTTTTAAGTCGGCAGGAGGTTATGCCCCAACCATTGGGATTCTGGGAGCTGTGTTGGGTCTGATCCACGTGATGGAAAACTTGAATGACCCATCAAAGTTGGGAGCAGGGATCGCCACAGCTTTTGTGGCAACGGTCTACGGAGTAGGTTCGGCCAATCTCCTCTTCTTGCCCATTTCAACCAAGCTTGAGGTGAGACATCGGCATGAGATGATCCTGAAAGAGATGTGCCTCGAAGGCGTGGTGGCAGTCTCAACGGGCGAAAATCCCAGGCTAATCGAAGAGAAGCTGAATGCCTTTCTTACAGAAAAACAGAAGAATATGAAAGCGGCTAAGCCCGGGAGCGGAAAATGAATCTCAATGATTTGAGAAAGAATTCCGTAAAATGTCTCCTCACCGTACGATTTGTCATTTTTAGAATCCGGTTAAGATTCTATAAGTTATTGCTAAGTAGGAACTCTAAAAGACGAATTGTCTTTTCTACTTTGCTGCCCATTAGACCCTTTAATAAATTATCGTAATGGGTTCAATAGATTACAATGCTTCTATTTTGGTATGACTTTTGCTGATTTAGCCAGTAGCGATTCCTTAGCTCCGAAAAGAGCGGTGAACAGTAGAACCATGGCAAGACGGAAGAAGAAACATGAAGAAGAACATGAAAATATGGAGCGGTGGCTCGTCTCTTACGCTGATTTTATCACCCTTCTCTTCGCCTTTTTTGTGACGATGTACTCGATCTCCAGAGTCGATGGGAAGAAGCTCGGATCAGCCGTGGAGTCTCTGCAGCGGGCCCTTGGATCCGTCATCGCCGTTCAAATCACCCAACGGGAACCGGGTGTCTTTCAGATCAACCATGCCCCCAGCATGGTGACGATCACCCCTATCCAAGGAGCGAAAGGACAGCTGTCAGGTTCAGACAGGGATGCCTTCGAAAAACTATCAAAAGAGATAAAAGGGGAGGTGGACAAACTCACCCGAGGCAAGCTCGACGGGATGAATCTCGGTCAAATCAAGTTCATAATTGAAAAGAGGGGACTGGTGATCAGAATTTCTGAACATCTCTTTTTCAAATCCGGCGATGCGTCGATCCTCCAAGAATTTTTTCCCATCTTAGATATCTTAGGAAAGGCGTTGGAGAAGGTCCCTAACCATATTCGAATTGAGGGACACACCGACAGCGTTCCCATTCATACTGCGAAATTTCCTTCGAACTGGGAGCTCTCTACGACTCGCGCAACCACTGTTCTCCGTTATCTCCTGACCCATTTTGATTTCAACCCTGAGAATCTTTCAGCCACCGGTTACGGGGAATTTCGGCCCATCGACTCGAACAGCACCACCGAGGGAAGGTTTCAAAACCGGAGGGTCGATTTCGTCATCTTAAGCAGTAAAGAGATGGAAGACGAACCTCAAAAGACGGGCCCGGAAGAACAGAAGCAGCCGATTTAGAGCTCTACCTGAATATCCCTGAATGACCACAAGGGGAGACTGGAAGATTTACTGAAAAAGTGGTCTTCCCCTCTTCGGAAGAAAACTGGAAAGAGGCCCCATAGGGGATCAGGAGTTCCCTGGCCACGAATAATCCTAATCCGTGATGCCCTTTGCCTTTGGTGGTGAAAAAGGGTTCGAACAAGCGGGCCTTCACCTCTTCCGAAATCCCACAACCTGTATCACTGACCATCAACTCAACAGAATGGTCCCGATTCTTGGTCACGACGGTCAGGACTTTTAGTGGAGTCTTTTCCATCGCCTCAATGGCATTCAATAAAAGATTGGAGAGGCTCTTACGGAAATCAATGGAATATCCCTTCAGGGGTGGCAAGGGGGAAGAGAATGCCTTCTCCAATTTCACGTGCTGTTTGAAAAAGAGATGGTTCCTGAGAAAAGAAAGCTCTTCTTCAATCAGCTCGTTGAGATCAATCGTCCGGAGAACTTGCTCTTCTTCCTGGCTTTCTCTTTGCGATAAAGTCTCCAGCAAGGCCTTCATCTTTTCCACTTCGCCAAGACATCTCTCTACCTTTCCGGAAACCGAAGGATGGATCTTCTCTCCGGCATTGGTCAGGAGACCCTGAATCAGCTCGAGGTGCATGGATAGAACCTGCAAATGGCCATTCAGATTATGGACAATTCCTCTGACGAAGGGCCTCAGACCTGAATTCCGGTAGAGGTCAAAAAAGGTGAGAAGAAGTTTTTCTTCTTGGAGGAGAAGGATTTCCTGATTAGAGGAGCGACGAA